>DJFN01000133.1:636-8007 GCA_002432085.1 Flavobacteriales bacterium UBA5871 | reverse complement strand
ACGTTGTTCCGACCACCGGCCGCCCAGTTTACGAAAGAGGTTTGTGTACCGTTCAAACCTGAAATGATCTTCACCGTCCACGGGCTTTGCGACACGATAGAATCAAGCGGAAGCTTTGGATTGTCCTGACTGTAAACAAACTGAACCAGGCTAAATGTGAATAGGATCGATAGTATTCTTTTCATATAGGTGTGAATATTGTGGCAAAAATAACGAAAGCGTCTGCACATTGGAATGGAAAATTGAAAATGTGAAATGGAAAATTGAAAAGCTAAGGATGAGTTATGAATTATGAAGTATCAATTATCAAGTAATTGAAAATTCAAAGTGGAAGCATGGAGAGTTGATCCGGACGTTCCGAAGGGGAAGAAAATTGGTTCGGCTATTTAGAACGTTATTGCCAAAAAAAGAGGTAAATTCGCGACGTTAACTATCAAAAAGCTATGTCGAAAGAAGTCTATATCATTGCTGCCGTTAGAACCCCGATGGGAGCATTTATGGGTGGTCTGTCCACCATTCCGGCTACTCAGCTCGGATCTGTCGCCATCAAAGGCGCATTGGAAAAAGGAAACGTTGAGCCATCACTCGTTGATGAAGTATTTATGGGAAATGTACTGCAGGCTGGTGTCGGACAGGCTCCGGCGCGTCAGGCAGCTCTCGGTGCTGGACTGGGACAGAACGTCCCTTGTACGACCGTTAATAAAGTATGTGCTTCCGGTATGAAATCCATCATGCTCGGCGCACAAACCATCCTTGCAGGCGATAACCACGTGGTTGTTGTAGGCGGAATGGAAAACATGAGCCAGACTCCACATTATATCGATGGCCGCAACGGCATGAAGTTCGGTAACATCACCATGCTCGACGGGATCACCAAAGACGGTTTGCTGGATGTTTACAGCAAAGTACCGATGGGCAACTGTGCGGAGCTCTGCGCGAAAGAACACAACATTACACGTGAAGACCAGGATAACTTCGCGATCACTTCTTACAAACGTGCTGCTGCTGCATGGCAGGCCGGCAAATTCAAGGATGAGATCGTAGGTGTGTCCGTGCCGCAGCGCAAAGGCGACCCGATCCTGCTCGAAGAAGACGAAGAATACAAAAACGTGTTCCTCGACAAGATCCCTTCCCTGCGTCCGGCATTTGACAAAGAAGGAACGATTACGGCTGCCAACGCTTCCACACTGAACGACGGTGCTTCTGCATTGATCCTCGCTTCCAGGGAAGCCGTTGAAAAGCACGGTCTGAAGCCAATCGCGAAAATCGTAAGCTACGCAGATGCAGCTCAGGCTCCTGAGTGGTTCACTACCGCTCCTGCCCTAGCTGTTCCGAAGGCGCTCGACAAAGCAGGTTTGAAAACTGACCAGGTTGATTTCTGGGAGCTCAATCAGGCGTTCTCCGTTGTGGGAATCGCAAATACGAAGCTCCTTGGTCTGAATCCGGAAAAAGTAGACGTGAACGGTGGTGCGGTTGCACTCGGTCACCCGCTTGGCAATTCCGGTTCCCGCATCATCGTAACATTGATCAACGTCCTGAAACAAAACGGCGGAAAGATCGGTGGCGCAGGAATCTGCAACGGCGGCGGCGGCGCTTCAGCCATGATCATCGAGAATATCGCTTAAGAAAAATAAAACTCAAATACGAAAGTCCCGTGGTTTTCCGCGGGACTTTTTTTATGGTACGACTTTTCGCGCTTGAAGCGGAACGAGTACGGTTTTTTGCAACGCTAATGAGCTGTGAAACAGGTTTCTTTGTGTAAAACCTGAGACTATGAAAACCGCTATCAATCTTATTGCAGCATTATCGCTTACCTGTTCTGCCTTTTCCCAGATCGATACATTGACCATTAAAGACGAAAAACGAACGCTCGATCTTACCGAAAACACAAAAGTGCGTGTTGCAATTGCAGACCGTGTTATTAAAGGAGAACTGCATTTGATCAATGACTCTGTCATCAGCATCGCGAACGACACCATTTGGCTAAGTCAAATCGAAAGCATAACGACCCGACGGAAATACAACCGTAAAGTCGCTGGATCGATACTTACAGGTATTGGAGCGGCAGGTGATATTGGAACTGCTACCGGCGCTGTTGCTATTTCCAGGAAAAGCTATGGTGGTTTTCTTGGCGGCCTGGATGCTTTGACAGACAAAATCGTTCTGACGCTCATTGGTACGGGTTCGGTTGTCTTTACCACTGTAGGAACCATTCTTCTTTGCCGAAACAGAACTTATAAATCAGTCGATTATTCCTATTCCATTCACTGACCGGACAATTGTTCCGAATTCATGTTAAGAAATCATGAACGAACGCCAAAAAATTGTTTCTTCGTCTGCAATTAACAACCTGTATGGCGACGATGAAAAAAGCGCTGAAGCGCAACTGGCGAAAATGGAATATTGCTATCCGTATTCTTCCAGTGATTGCCATAGTCGTGGTACTGAAAATCATAGCGAATCGTTACGAATGGGAAGTCATGGAGCTCAACGCCCTGTTCACCAGTCTCGTGGCCGGTTCCATCTTCCTGATCAGCTTTCTCGTGAAAGGCGTGCTTTCGGATTACAAGGAAGCGGAACGAATCCCAAGCGATCTGGCCGGAACGCTGAAAACGCTTTACGACGACGCCGATACGATTTACGGAGCCAAAAAACTCGATTCTGCGCTGGAATTCATGGCTTTTCAGAAAGAATTTCTCGTTTCGCTCAACAATTGGTTCTATAAAGAAGAGCGAACGGCCGTCATGATGCAGAAAATCAGTGAAATGAACCGCTTTTTCATTGCGTTCGATCAGGCCGGTGTTACGGCGAACTTCATCATCAAGATGAAAAGCGAACAAAGCCTGCTCCGCAAGACGATTCTGCGCATCGACACCATTCGCGATACGGGATTCGTTGGTTCGGCCTATGCGATCGTGGAAGCCATGGGACTTGCCATTGCGGCCGGATTGATCATCATCCGCATCGAGCCGCTTTATGCCGCCGTTTTCTTTAACGCGCTCGTAACATTCCTGATCGCTTACATGATCCAGCTTATCCGCGACCTCGACAACCCGTTTGATTACACTATTGACGGCGTGGAAAACGGAACGGAAATTCCGCTAAGACCACTCCAGGATCTTTACGACGAGCTGAATGTTGGCGAAGCACGAACGGAAAAAAAGGCAACGAAACCATTCGGTCGGCGTTCTTCCTGAAAAATTGCCACGTGCAAAAAGTGGGCGTTAATTTGCTATACTTGTGCAATGAATAAGAAGACCTACAAACAGCAATACATTGCGGAAGACGCAGTTGGCTGGATGGCTATCGACCGGCAGCTAGCAACCATTTACGGCGAAACCGGGCCGCGTCATTTTGCGCCCATGCTGCACTTCATTGCCGGCGGTAACGATCCGCTCGACGGCATCAGCATTTACGATTCCGAAAAACAGGCTTTTCACCGTCACCTGGTGAGCTATGGCATGTCGGAGCTGTATTACAACGAAGAAAAAGCCGGCGGCGATTTCAGCAAATGGGGCTTCGAGTTTACCATGCGCGTCGTTCCGTTCGAAGAAGACGGCGGCGATCCGATGTGGGCTACAGAAGNNCAGAAGTGATGAACAACCTTGCCCGCTATGTTTTCAACAGCGGAAACTGGTTCGAGGAATTCCATTTCGTTCCGGCCGGCGGTCCTATTCGCCTGGAAACAGATACAGATATTACCGGCCTGGTTTTTGCTCTCGATCCGGAGCTTGGTCGCATCGATACTCCACACGGAGAAGTCAGCTTCCTGCAAATGGTCGGCATTACCTCGAAGGAAGTCGAACGACTCAAAGCCAACCCGACAACCGAAGAAGTGGAACGTTTGATCAACGAGCTGAAGGAAACAAATCCGATGCTGCTGACCGATCTGAACCGCAAAAGCTAAAAATTGCATGAAACACCTGCTTCTATCGTCTTTTCTGTTGCTGCAAAGCCTCATTCTGGCTTGCGATTGTGAATTCAAGGGTTATTTCGGACAGGTGGCTCCAAACGCCGATCTGGTGGTTTTGGTCCGAATGTCTGGCGTAACGACTCCAAAACAACCAGCCGGATCGTCGCTGGAGGTTATGCAACTGGCGGTTCTTTCGACTTACAAAGGCGATTTTTCGGAAAAGAAGCTCTCCATCACGCACGACAAGCTCTTTACCTGCCAGGAATCGTTTTCGGTATTCACCATAGGCGAATATTACCTGCTGGCGTTGAAAAAAGTTGAAGGCGATGGTCAGCAACGCTACGAATTGGCCGCTTCTTCCTGCGGAGAATACTGGCTGCGCGTTCATCTGCCGATGCAGGTCGCTGTTTCGGAAAAATACGAACGACTCCGCGTTATGCCTTTGCAAGCGCTGCAGTATCAGGTCAATCCGACCAAACAACCGGAGCTTTCCGCGGAATATCCGGAAGCAGATACGGCTGTCAATAAAAAAGAGCTCGTTTCGCAGCTTGAAGGTACGTGGCTGAACAAAACTTATCTGCTCAAAGCTTTAAAAGACCGTTCGTTCTACAGTCAGAAAGAATTCGATGCCCGGTTCTTTGGCTTCAGCATGGACAAAACTGAGCTGGTATCTAAAAAACCGATGCTGCACGGCTATTCCGTTCACGAAGGCGGCGACGATGTCCAGCTGAGCTACGACGCCAAAGCGAATCGTTTCCGCTCGCTGGACCCGACGATCGAATTCTACCGCATGGATTCGCTGACACTCAAAATGATCAGTCAGAACGAGCGCAACAGCGTAACGGATTTCGTTCACACACATAATGACATCGAAACGACCCTGCGCTCGCTCTTCCTTTCCGGAACCTACGTTACAGGCGATACGACACTCGTGCTTCAACCCGACGGAACGGTTACAGGCTGGGGAAAAAGCGGCTATTTCGATGTGTTCTACGATTTCGTCGGTCCGATCGATTTTGACGCCGTTGCATTCTATCCTTCCGAAAAAGAAAGCTGGAATTATCTGGAAAACGGGCAGGTTTACCGTTTCGCTNNCGCCGATTATCATCACAGGCGAGGACAGCGATTTATGGAAAGAAGGCAAGCCGATCATTCTGACGAAAATCCGCTGATCGATGATCTTTGAGCTTCATTTTCCGGGTCCGCCGCTGGATAAGTATGTCGTCAACATGGTCTTCTACGCGGATTCGTGTCCGGACACGCCGATCGAAAAGCTTCTGCCCGACGGCAGCGTTTTCCTGCTCATCGATTTCGAGGACAAGCCGAAAAAGTGTTATCGCTCCGACGATTTCACGATTTACCAGGAATACACGCGTAGCTACGTTTCGGGCCAGCACCGCGAATACATTTATATCGAGGCGACACAGCATGCGTCCATGATGGTCGTACAGTTCAAACCCGGCGGCGCTGCTCCGTTCCTAGATTGTCCGCTATCGGAACTGAACGGCAAAGTCGTGCATTCGGAAGCTTTATTCGGAAATGCTCTGAACGATCTCCGCGAAGCATTGCTGCAGGAGCCGGACATTCCGAAGAAATTCGAGCTGATGGAAAACTTCCTGCTGAATCGTATGAAACCGGTTTCGAATCCGGCGCTCGAGCAAGCTTTACAGCAATTGCAGGAAAATCCGTTCGGTTTCACAACGAAAGCCTTTGCGGAAAAAGCAGGTATCAGTCAGAAACACCTCATTCATCTGTTCGACAAATACGTCGGCCTCACACCTAAAGCGCTTTCACGCGTGCTGCGTTTCCAGCAAGTCCTGCAGCAGATCGAGAAGAACTCGACCATCGACTGGCTGCAGATCGTAGCCGATTGCGGGTATTACGATCAGTCGCATTTTGTGAAAGATTTTTATGCGTTTTCAGGAATCAATCCGGGCGAATATCCCGATGCGCGTGGAGAGTATTTGAATTATCTGCCGATCAAGCCGGAATAACTATCCGCTTCTTATTTTTTCACCACAAAGGAGCAAAGATTCTTACATGCCCACACTGTAAAAGGAAGCAAAGGGATCAGTGTAATTTTATTGTACCGATTTCAGGATTTGAAATGCTTTGCATTTCATGATATTTTAAGTCAAACCTCAAATTGTTAATACCGCAGAGAGATAGAATCTCGCACACGAACTCCTTTGCTCCCTTTTTGGGACAAGTANNTAACCTTTGCTCCTTTGTGGTGAACTGATCTATCACATTCGACGTGAGGTAAATCTTTTACAATGCCGTTTCCGTTCATCCACAGAACTTTGCTCAACTAACTAAAAACAGATGGAAACAATTAACTGGATGGCTGTTATCGCGGCAGCTTTACTCAACTTTTTACTGGGCGGATTGTGGTACTCGCCAGCCTTATTCGGCAAAAAATGGCAGCAGGAAAACAAACTCAGCGACGAAGAGCTCAAAAACACGAACATGGCGCGCGTCTTCGGCTTTGCGTTCCTGTGGTCGGCCGTGATGTCGGTGAACCTCGGCTTTTTTCTTTCCGACAGTCAGACCGATCTGAGCTGGGGATTGATCGCCGGCTTGCTCGCCGGACTCGGCTGGGTTGCTCCTGCCCTGTTCATTATTGGCTTGTTCGAGCGTAAATCGACGGCTTATATGCTTATCAACGGCGGCTATATGGTGGTTTCGTTTGTGCTGATGGGCGGGATTATCGGATTGTGGAGATAGGTTTTCGGTCACTAGTCGCCAGTCACCAGTCTCCAGTCTCCAGTCGCCGGTCGTCCGGTCGTCCGGTCTGGGATCGATTTATGGAATCGAAGTGCTGTCTTTATCTTCATTGCAAAGATTCCATATGCGTGTGCTCGTTTTCCTGTTCCTTTTCGCGGCGTTTGATTTAAATGCACAAAGTGGTTTCGAGATTATCGAAAAGGCGGAGCGTATGATCGAAAAGGGTCGTTATGAAAAAGCAACGCGGCTGCTCGATCAGGCGGATACGATGAACTATGGTTTTTGTGGCAACGCCTGGATGGATGCGAATGCCGAAATTATGGATAAGAGAATCAAAATCGCAAAAGCTAAAGGCGACACTATGCTCGTTATCGATTTGCTGAGCGATACCACGACTTACTATTCTTATGATCGGGAATTGTTCGCCTATGCATTACTGTTTCAGGATAAAGAAAGTATTCGCAGTCAATTTAAAGCCGCGCTTTTGTCGTCTGAGAACATGCATGACCTGTACATTAGCGTGTTGTTTTCTTTCAGGGAAAAACCGCTTTACTTCAAAGATCGGGAATTACTGGATTTTACCTTTAAGTCCTTGTTCGGCGTTCAGCTAACAGAACAAATGGTCGACGAGTTTCTGAATTCGGGCTACGAAGCATTCATTGCGAATGGTCTTTAAAATGTAAAACCCTCTGAATCTATAACTTTTGGCATTTTACATTTTCAATTTTCCA
>DJFN01000133.1:258-595 GCA_002432085.1 Flavobacteriales bacterium UBA5871 | reverse complement strand
CTGCGGATTTTGATTGGGATGCTTTGGCACTCGACGGGTACACGAAAGTAGAACGTGCAGAATACTCTGACAAGTACGAAAAGACCCTCACTTCTATCAACGAGAAAGAAGTAATTGAAGGAACTGTTCTGGCAGTATCCAAAAAAGAAGTAATCATCAACATTGGTTACAAATCAGAAGGAGTTGTTCCTGCATCTGAATTTCGCTACAACCCGGACCTGAAGGCTGGTGATACTGTAGACGTATTCGTAGAAAGCCAGGAAGACAAATCAGGACAGCTGGTAATCTCCCACCGTACAGCACGTATGCACAAAGCATGGATCCGTGTGAACGAAGT
>DJFN01000133.1:0-120 GCA_002432085.1 Flavobacteriales bacterium UBA5871 | reverse complement strand
TCTCACAAAGCGCTTATCGAAGCTGAGCTCGAAGAGCAGAAAAAACAAATCATCTCCGGTCTCGAAAAAGGACAGGTTCTTGAAGGTACAGTTAAAAACATCACTTCTTACGGTGTATTC
>DJFN01000030.1 GCA_002432085.1 Flavobacteriales bacterium UBA5871 | reverse complement strand
TTTGGAAGGAATGCGGATCATGGTGATGATACTTTCCAACAAATACAGTCCCCCGAAAGTCAACCAGGAAAAAATAATACTTTCCTGTGCCGACCACTCCAAATAGTAAAAAACAGCACCAACCAAAAAAGCAATTAAGAAGATGAGCAAAATCTTGAAGCGGACGAATTTCATAGCTGAACCATTGACAATCCTAAATTAATCTTTTTGCCGGATTTCCATTAGGTAATATCTTGGTATTTGGATTGCCAATCAGCTGAAATTTAATTTTTTAATCGTATTTTGGACCTGCTAAACAATTACTTATGAAAAAGCTGCTCACACTTTTGGCCTTCATTCCACTTGGCCTGATCGCGCAAACTGTTCACCTCAATTACCAGGACGGAAAAATCTGGTTTAAACTGGATAACAGCGTAAGAATTTCACAACCATTGAAAGAAAATCCCCGAAGAATTCCGGTCCAATCGATTCCGGGACTGGAACCGATTGCTTCAAAATATGGATTTACCAATCTTTCCAAACCTTTTGCGGCGGCTAAGAACTCTGAAATTTTGCAACGCACTTACCTATTGGAATTTTCCTCCATACAAGATGTTGACAGATGCATCCGGGATTTGGAAAGCCTGAAAGGTGTTGAATATGCTGAAAAAGTTCCTCTTGACCGTATGTTTTTAACTCCGAACGACCCTTCCTATAGTTCGCAATGGGGCTTGACGAATATCAATGCGCCAACCGCATGGAATTACTTTTCCACCGGTAGTAATGTTGTAGTTGCAATCGTTGATGATGCCATTGAACGCACACATGCAGATCTTTCACCTAACTTGTGGGTAAACCCGGGAGAAATTGCAGGTAACAATATTGACGACGATAACAACGGGTATATCGACGACATCAATGGATACGATGTCGGAAGCAACGATAATAACCCCAATCCGCCAAACAATTCATTCGATCATGGAACCCACGTAGCAGGAATCGTTTCGGCACGCTCCAATAACGGTGTCGGAGTAGCTTCAATAGGTTTCAGCTGCAAATTGATGTGTGTAAAATCCACTACTACAGTCGGACAGGTTACCAACGGTTATGACGGGATTATTTATGCGGCTGTAAGTGGTGCGGATATCATCAATATGAGCTGGGGCGGACCAACGTTCACCACTACCGGCCAGAACATTGTCGATTATGCAGTTTCTCAAGGCTGTATCCTGATCGCGGCTGCCGGAAACGACAACGTATCGTCGCAGTTTTACCCGGCCGCGTTCAACAACGTGGTTTCCGTAGCCGCTACGACAAGCACGGACAGCAAAGCAAGCTTCTCGAACTACGGCGCGTGGATCGACGTTTCAGCACCTGGGAACAACATTTACAGCACGACTGTAGGGAATACTTACGGCAACAAATCCGGAACGTCGATGGCCTCTCCGATGGTTGCCGGACTGGCCGGTCTGATGCGCTCACTGAATCCGGGAATGCCCGCTGCCGATCTGATCAACTGTCTGCTCTCAACAGCCGACAACATCAACGCTCAAAACCCGGGCTACATCGGCCAGCTTGGATCGGGAAGAATTGATGCCGCTGCGGCAATGGAATGTATGTCGGCTTCGCTGGATAATCCACCGGTAGCTGCTTTTTCGGCCAACTTTACAACGATCAATGCGGGCGGCTCGGTCATTTTCACCGACGAATCGACTTATGCACCGACAACCTGGGCGTGGTCGTTCCCAGGCGGAACGCCGTCTTCCTTTAACGGACAAACACCACCGCCGATCGTGTACAACACACCGGGAACTTATACCGTAACGCTCACCGTTTCGAATGCCAACGGCAGTGATGCGCAGACAAATACGAATTACATTACGGTAGGCGCAGCTTCGACCTGCGAGCGCATCAATCTTCCAACACCTGCCGGGTGGACAGGCCAGAATTATTACACCGGCGCAACAGTCGGATCGGACGGCTGGATCAATGGAATGAACGTCTACCTCGACAAGCAGAAAGCTATGTATTTCGATGCTTCCGCTTCGCCGAATACCATTCTGAACAACGTCTGGGTCGCATTCGGACTTGCTTACAGCGCCAATCCGGCGAAGATCGTTCCGATTCGCATTTACGACGGAACAGGTGGAGTAGTTGGCGCGCAGATCGNNACCTGACAATGGGACAGATCATGTTGGATGTCGACGGCGGATTCTACACCGAAGCGACCTTTATCAACAACCCGGTTACGCTTCCGGCTTCCAAGCAATTCTTTGTGAGTGTCGATCTGACGAACCTGCAATGGACGGCAGGCGTAAAAGACACGCTTTCGATCGTCAGCAATGCCAACGGACAAACGTCGCCTTCGGTTATCTGGGAGCAGCAATCCGACAACAACTGGTACCGCTACACGACAGCCGGCTCCTGGAATCTTTCCGCTTCGTTGTTTGTTCACCCATTCATTACTTNNACATTACGCCGAGCACTTTGACGATCTGTTCCGGAAATCCGATCGACTTCGACGCAGCCGGAAGTACTTATGAAGATACTTTGCTCTGGTACTTCCCAGGCGGAATACCGTCAGTCGTACCATCCGATCCGACAGTTTCCGTGACTTATCCGACAGCAGGAACCTATGAAGCGATCCTTTACACGGTCGGCGGTGGCTGCGGATTGTTCGACTCTACTTTCGTAACGATCACCGTTAACGCTACGCCAAGCATCAACGTAACCGGCGACGCTGAGATCTGTAACGGCGAATCGACGAACCTGACAGCATCGGGAGCAAATTCCTATTCCTGGTCGCCGCCAACCGGACTTTCCGCGACAACAGGCAATAACGTAACGGCCACTCCGACATCGACGACCACTTATTCGATCACCGGAACGGCTGCCAACGGCTGTACGAATTCGACAACGGTCAGCATAGAAGTCAACGACACGCCGGTTCCTTTGATCTCACTCGCAGATAGTACTTATGGTTGTCCGACCGTTCTTTCGTTCGACGGCAGCAACTCGACCGGCGCTACCGATTTCGAATGGTCATTCCCGGGCGGAACACCGTCGACATCCAACGCTTCCACGCCGACCGTAGACTATGATTCGGATACAACCGTTACGATCGTTCTGACGACGACTAACAACTGCGGAACCGATTCAACGGAAATGGAAATTGAAATCGAAACAAGCTGTGGAACGGCAGGAATCGACGAAGAAGCCATTGCTTTCAGCATTTCCTATGATGCGACGTCGGCAACCGTTTACATCACTTCGGCCAACGGAATCGCGCAGAATACCACGGCACGCGTTCTGACAGGGCTTGGACAAGTATTGACGCAGGAAACGACGACACAACAGCAGGAACAGCTTTCCATTCCGCTTCAGCAACTGGCTGCAGGCGTTTACTTCGTTCACCTGGCCGGCAACGGATCGGAACAGCTCGTGAAGTTTACGGTTTATTAAAAACCAATCATTTGCATACATAAAGAACGGCCTCATTTCGGGGCCGTTTTTCGTTGTCGGGAGGTTAAATCCTTTCTTGATTTTTTTTCACCACAATCTATAGCAGACTTCCAGTCGCTATAGATTAAAAAAGGCACAAAAGCTTTATTGGGATGCGCTGAGTGTGGTTCGAAGTATATTAGTATTAAGCGCCAAAGAGGCTTTTAGTAACTTCTTGAAAATCCGGAGTTATGAGAAGGTTATTAACAATTTTGAGCGGAAAAGTTTCAAAACGGCTCCTTTTTTGTTGATAACTCGAAAGTATCTTTGAATAAGCGTAATTGCCCTAATTAGGAAAGACATGGAAAAGTACCTTCGCATAGTGAAATGGACGCTGGCATTGCTGCCGGTTTTACTGTTTTTTTCCTTTGAGGAAACAGATGCACCAACGGTCAATGTGAATCGGGACGAAGCCGAAGTACAAACTATCAAAACGGTTGTTATCGACGCCGGTCACGGTGGAAAAGACCCGGGTTGTCACGGCTCATCGGCACATGAAAAAAACGTTTGTCTTTCAATGGCGCTTCGACTCGGGAAAAGCATCAAAGCCAAATATCCGGGCATCAAAGTGGTTTACACACGCGACAAAGACGTTTTCATCGAGCTCGACGAACGTGCTCGCATCGCCAACAAAGCCAACGCCGACCTGTTCATCTGCATCCATGCGAATGCGGCTTCAGCTTCAGCCTATGGAACGGAAACTTACGTATTGGGCTTGCACAAAACCGATGCGCAAGCCAAAATCGCCGATCGTGAGAACAGTACCATTTACCTCGAAGACGACAAAGGGGAGAAGTACAAGAATTTCGACCTGTCGCCGGATGCGATCGNNCAGCTGCAGCTTTCCGTATTCCTCGATCAATCCATTTCGTTTGCAGGCAAATTGCAGAAAGAATTCAAAGCCATCGGTCGCTACGACCGCGGTGTGAAACAAGCCGGATTCCTTGTGCTTTACAAGACGACCATGCCAAGCGTATTGATCGAAACGGGATTTCTGACCAACATCGATGAAGAGAAATTCCTGGCTGACACGACCGGTCAGCAGAAAATGGCTACGGCGATGTTTGCCGCTTTTGAGAAATACAAAAACGAGCTCGAAGGCATCGACGAGCAAACCGGCGGCGGAAAAACACCGATTGTCGATACACCAGCCGAAGAGCCGAATAAAAACAACCCCGAAGCGGCTTCAGGAAAGATCGTTTTCCGCGTACAGATCGAAACTTCGGAAACCAAAATTCCGGTAACGGCAACGCGTTTCAAAGGCCTGAAGATATTCGAGTACAAACAGGACAATCTCTACAAATACACTACGGGAACATTCGAAAATGATTTTGCCGCGGCCAACAAATACAAAACCGAGCTGAAACAGAAAGGATTCGCTAACGCCTTTGTGGTAGCCTTTCAAAACGGCGAGCGCATTAGTTTGGAAAAAGCTNNAGCTATTAAATTAGCAGAAAAATAGCGCGTTTTGAAGATTTCCAAAGAGTTTAAAGTCGGCGTGATCACGCTGTTAGCCGTTGGCTTGCTGATCACGGGAGTTAATTTCCTGAAAGGCCACAGTTTTTTCGGCGGTGATGACAAATACGTAGCTTATTTTCCTGATTCCGGGACGCTTACAGCCGGAACTTCCGTTTACATCAGCGGTGTGATCGTCGGAAAAGTACTTTCCGTTGATTACGTTCCGAACGGCTCAGCTAACCGAAAGGTGAAAATCATTTTTACGATCCAGGAAGACGATATCCGCATTCCGCGTACTTCTGTCGTTGAGATCGGTGGTGTGGATTTACTGAGCAAAGGACTCTTGCTTAAGATAAGCGGCGATCTTTCCAAAGGCTATTACCAGCCGGGCGAGCCTATCC
>DJFN01000026.1 GCA_002432085.1 Flavobacteriales bacterium UBA5871 | reverse complement strand
AGCCGTCGACCATGCAGCGTTTGTACGTGAACGGCTACGGCAATATTTTCGGACGCGCCGAGCTGAACGTTCACGGCGGACAGCTGATCGGCAAGCGCTGGAGCACGGGAACATTTGCCCACGTTTCGGCCATGCAGCAGGAGATCGACCGCAACAACGACAGCTTCCGCGATCTGCCACTGAGCAAGACCGCTTCGTTCATGAACCGCTGGGAATACACCGGTGATCGTTTCGAAACGCGTTTCGGCGTGAATGCCTATTACGACGAACGTTCGGGCGGACAGCTGAGCGATCGCGTGAACCGTTACGGCGCATTTACGAATAACAAGCACGTCGACTTTTTCGCCAAAACCGGTTTCCTCTTCCCGAAAAAGCCTTACCAAAGTATTGGAGTGGTTTACCAGGCGAAAATGCACGAGCTGAACGGCAATTTCGGACCGCGCAATTTCTCCGGAACCGAATACCGCGGGTATGTGAACGCGATCTACGATGGTATTATCGGATCGACCACGCACAAGATCAAGCTCGGTTTGTCGGGCGTGGCGCAGGATCTGACCCAGCGTCTCGATTCGACCGAGCTGAAGCGTCCGACGATCACGCCGGGTGTGTTTGCCGAGTATACCTATACCGGAACACGTTTAACGGCCGTTGCCGGTGCACGCTACGATTACCAGACCGATTTCGGTGCGCAGTTCTCACCGCGTTTACACCTGAAATTCATCGCTGACGAGTTCACCGATATTCGCCTGACGACCGGGAAAGCGTGGCGTTTGCCGAACGTGATCATCGACAACAGCTCTTTGCTGGCGACTTCGAAAGCGTGGGTTCTGCCGACGGAGATCAAGCAGGAAATCGTCTGGAACTCGGGAATTTCGCTTGTGCGCCGCATGCGTTTGTTCAACCGCGAATCGAGCTTCACTGCCGATTTCTACCACGCTCGCTTCGAGCGACAATTGGTGATCGACCGCGAAATGGCCACGGATACGTTTTTCTTTTCGTTCCAGGACCGCGCTTCGTTCAGTAACACCTTCCAGACGGAATTTTCCTTTTCGCCGTGGAAGCCGATCACGCTGCGCTTCGCCTATAAATACCTGCAGGTAATGGCACGCTACAACGGCGAATTGCAGCAACAGGTCATGGTTCCGAAACACCGCGGCTTGTTCAACATCGCTTATGCATCGCGGAACAAGCGCTGGGAAATCGACGCAACGCTTTCTGTTTACGGAAAAGTGCGTCTGCACGACGTGACTTATCCTGACGGATCACATGCACACGATCAGACAGGTGGCCCTGTTCCACAGGTGCTGGCCCAGGTAACGCATCATTTCCGTAAATTTGATGTGTATATCGGCGGTGAAAACCTGGCGAATTTCACGCAATCGAACCCGATCATCAGTGCGGAAGATCCTTACAATGCGGCTTTTGACGCGACGCGCACCTGGGGACCGGTTTTAGGCACGGTTATTTATGCAGGTTTCCGGTACGAGATCGAGCGTCCGAAGAAAAAGGACGAGCACGAGGGACACGAAGGAGAACAATAACATTTAAAAAAAACAGTCATATCATGAAAGCATCACTCATTCTTATCTGTCTGCTGGCGTTCTTCGGAACTTCATGGGCACAGGAGTCCAAAACGAAAACCGTTGTAATCCATACCAGCGCCGAATGCGGCCAGTGTAAGGAACGCATCGAGGAAACGCTGAATTACACCAAAGGCGTGGTTTTCGCGGAACTGGATGTGGCGACAAAACAAGTTACCATCAAATACAATTCGAAAAAGACCGACGTAGCGAAGCTGCGCAAGGCTATTAACGATATCGGCTACGACGCCGACGACCAGAAAGCCGAACAGGCAGCGGTGGATAAGCTGCCCGCGTGCTGTAAGCCGGATGGGATGAAACATTAAAGGGAAGCCCCGATCCCGATAGCTATCGGGATCGGGGCTTGTTTGTTCTCTCAACCAAAAGAAAGTCCCTCTTAATTTCCTCCCCTTTTTCCCGGCGCTAACGCCTGGTCTTCGAAAGCAGGTGTTTCTCTTCCCTCCAGCGCGGGAAATAGTTTACATTTACGAGAAAGCAAGCACAATGACAACCAGCGAATTTCGTTCTATTGCGATGGCTTTTCCGGAAGCCTCGGAAGCGCCGCATTTCGAGAAAACATCGTTTCGGGTGCAGGGGAAAAAGATCTTTGCAACGATGGATGAACCCGCAAGAACGGCTGTAGTAAAGCTGACGGAGGTCCAGCAATCCGTTTATTGCGCCTGGGATACGACGGCCTGCTATCCCGTTCCGAATAAATGGGGCAAGCAGGGCTGGACGATCATGCTGCTGGATAAAGTCGATAGCGAATTCGTTCAGGACATTCTGAAAACGTCGTATTGCAACGTCGCGCCGAAGAAACTGGCAGCATTGGTCTCCTAAGAAACGAATATGTAGACAAGGCTTTTGTGATCAAACGGGCAAAAAGCCGTAGATTTGAGCAGACGAATCCAAATCGCACGTTCATGTAAAATCCTATTTCTTTCGACAACAAAGAAAACAATCGCGAAACAGCGGTTGCATTGTTCATCTTAACGAGAGAAATATGTTGACTTTACAAGACATCTCCTATACACATCCCGGCGGGGATTTACTTTTCGACAACCTGAATTTCCAGGTAAATAATCACGATAAAACAGCATTAACCGGCAACAATGGCGTCGGGAAATCGACATTGCTTAAGCTGATAGCCGGCGAGCTTCACGCTTCGAAAGGACATTACAGCGTTGGCGCCGAACCTTATTCTATTCCACAGCATTTCGGACAATACGATGATCTGACTATTGCACAGGCGCTGAAGATTGAGGGCAAGCTTTATGCATTAAATGAAATCCTGAAAGGCAAAGTCACGGAAGAAAATTACGCGTTGCTGAATGATGATTGGACAATCGAAGAACGTTGTAACGAAGCGCTGCAACACTGGCAGCTCGACGATCTCGATCTGTCTAAAAAAATGGAGCTACTAAGCGGCGGACAAAAAACCAGGGTTTTCCTTGCCGGCATTTCTATCCATCAACCGCAGCTGGTGCTTTTAGACGAACCCAGCAATCATCTGGACGGCGCCGGCAGACAGCTTTTGTACGATTTTATTGAAACAACCAAAAGCACACTGATCGTTGTAAGTCACGACAGAAAACTGCTGAATCTCATGAACAGGATCTGTGAGCTGAGCAAACAGGGCATCAGGGTTTATGGAGGCAATTATGCGTTTTACCTCGAACAAAAGCGAACCGAACAAAATGCCTTGAAGCAGGATATTCAGAACAGGGAAAAGGCTTTCAGAAAGGCACGCGAGAAAGAACGGGAAACGGCTGAGCGGCAACAAAAACTGGATGGTCGCGGAAAGAAGAAGCAGGAAAAAGCGGGTGTTGCCAAAATTATGATGAACACGTTGCGAAACACTGCTGAAAACAGCACATCCAGATTAAAGAGTGTTCACGCTGAAAAAATCGGCGCACTTTCACTTGAGCTGCAGGAATTGCGTTCTACCCTGCCCGATATCGACCAGATAAAATTCAAGCTCGATAATTCCGGCTTGCACAAGGGGAAACTGCTGTTTTCGGCTACAGGTATGAACTTCAACTACGAGACAGCGCTTCTTTGGAAAGAACCGCTCAGCTTTCAGATCACAAGCCGTGAGCGTATAGCGATCAAAGGAATAAACGGATCGGGGAAAACAACCTTGCTAAAGCTGATAACAGGTGTTCTGGAACCACAGAACGGTCGTGTATACAGAGCCGGGATCAAATCCATTTATATCGATCAGGATTATTCGCTGATCGATAATGCGCTCAGCATATACGAACAAGCCCTGTTATTCAACAGCTCGTCATTGCAGGAACATGAGATCAAAATAAGACTCAGCCGTTTTCTGTTTGGCAAAGACGACTGGAACAAGCCTTGCAGCGTGCTAAGCGGCGGAGAACGCATGCGCCTGATGCTTTGTTGTCTGACCATCAGTGACCAGGCGCCGGATATGATCATTCTCGACGAACCAACAAACAATCTCGACCTGCAAAACGTGGCATTTTTGACCGAAGCTATCAATGCTTACAACGGAACGCTCGTTGCGATATCACATGACGAAACATTCCTGGAACAGATCAATATCGAACGGCTAATTCTACTTTGATTTACGGCTTCAGAATCAACACCGAAGGCGTGTTCGTTAGCCAGATGCTTTGGGTTTCCACGGCTTTTTTCCAGCTTTCGTGACTGATGAGCATTAAATCCTGCTGTTGCATGAATTCCTTCTCCAGCTTGCGTTCGTTGTACAGCACAATGTGGTTCGGCGCCACCTGCTCGATCGCACGGATATTTTCCTTGAGCTCCGGATGCTGACGGATGATTCCGGCGCTGTCCATGATGATCACCCGCGATCCGCTGTGGTGAATGAGCTTCTGAGCATAGACCAGCAGGAAGCTGTCGTGGATGGAGAAGATCGGAACGAAGACGTTTTCGACCTTTTCGAAATCCTTGTCGATCACAATGCCGATCGGAACGCGCGAGCCTTTAATGAGCTGACGCGTACGGTCGTCGAACGTGGTGTTTTCGAACAGCGGCTCTTTTCCGGTAATCGTATCATAGAGACGTTCCGGATTGATGAGTCGCGTAGTGAAGCCAAGGACACGACCGAGCAGCGATCCTTCGAATACCGAACGGCCGATCCCGATCATCAGCAGGTCGAAATGACCGTTGTTGGCCGTATCGGTGATTTCCTTGTTGATATCGACCGTTGGTTTGAAAAGCGTCACCACAGGCATGGCAAGCCGCTTGGCTTCGAGCTTGATCGGACGGAAGCTGTCGCGCTCGTATTCTTCCGCATTGTATTGATTGAGGTCGTTGCTGGAAGAAACGTGAAGCGCAGTGACGCTGGTATTGTCGAGCGTTTTGCGTGTCAGGCTATTGGCCAGTCGCAGCAGTGTTCGTCCGCGCTCGGGACTCCCGAAAGCCACGAGGATCGCATATTTTGTTGCGTTGATTTGCGAGATCTCTTCTTTCCGGAAATCTCTTTCGGGCAGGAAACGGTTGATAAGATCGAGCAATGGTCCCGTCATAAACGTGGTGATCAGCGCCATCAGTACCAACATCGCGAAGATCTCATCGGAGAGCACGCCAAGATCGTAGCCGATGTTCAACACCACCAGTTCCATCAGTCCGCGGGTATTCATCAGCGCACCGATGATGAGACTATCCCGCCAGGATTGCCCGACAAAACGCGCAGCCAGTGCCGATCCGAAAAATTTACCTGTCACGGCTACCGCTACGATGATTCCGGTGATTCCCCATAAATACCAGTCGTTGAGCAAACCGATCTGTGTACGCAATCCCGTAAAGACAAAGAACAGCGGCAGCAGCAGAACGAGTGCGACATCTTCGAGCTTTTCGATAAAAATGGAGCGGAAATTCAGGTTTGCGGGCATGATCACGCCGGCCATGAACGCTCCGAACAGCGCATGGATTCCGATTACTTCCGTTACGTAAGAAGACAGGAGCAGCGTAATGAAAAAGATGGCCACGACAGGCTTGCTCAGGCTTTCCTTGTTGGAATATTTTTCACCGAAACGCTTCAGGAAGGGCGCCACGACTTTCAGCATGAGCAGCACGTAGATGATAGCGATGAAAATGATGTAAAAAGCGCTGAGAACGGATCCCGCTTTTACGATCGCAATTACAGCAGCCAGGATACACCAGGCCGTGATATCGTCGGCGGCGGCGCAGGTGATGGCAATGTTTCCAAGCCGGGTTTTGGTCAGACCCCGTTCCTGCACGATTCGCGCCAG
>DJFN01000186.1 GCA_002432085.1 Flavobacteriales bacterium UBA5871 | reverse complement strand
TGTGCCTTTTGTGGTGAAAAGAAAAGGACGATCCCTTCGAACCGCCCTCTTGTCGTGATAAAAAACCGTCATTCATATGAATGCCCAATCAAGCATCCATAATCAAAAATCAAAATAAAGGTTAGCTGCCCGAAATCCCTCCCTTGTCGCGCTTCAGCGTAATGCGCCACATCAGCCAGTTGTTCGCATCTTCCGGGTTGAACTTATTCGTCGGATAGAAGAACGTCGAATCGACACCGTAGGCCGACCAGATCTGCTTGTTCTTTTTCGATTTGTCGATGGTCCAGATCAGGTTCTGGTAGTTTCCTGTGGCCGTATCGCCTACGAGCACGTTCTGGAAAACCAGTCGCTTGTTTTTCTCATCTGTCGAAAGCACACCTTCCATTTTCATAGTGTCGCCGTCAGGACCGATATAGAGAAATGAGAATTTTTTCATCTCTTTCGATTCGGGATCGTTTTCCGAGATCACGATCTGACCGCAGTTGGTGATGTCTTCGTAGAAATCTTCGGAGCCACCGGCACTGATCACCGCACGTTCGGATTGCTCGATGTTCCAGTTGCCTACCAGGCCTTTCATCAGTCTTTTCTGCTTGTTGCACGCCACCAGCGTTACCACGAGCAGGATCATCAATATGTTGTTCAGTTTCATAGCTCGTTATTTTTTGCTTTTGTCTTTTCCAATGAGGTACAGGATGCCGAATCCGTAGGAAATTCCTTTGAAGTCGCTGCTTTTCAGCTGGCCGTTCTCGGAAACATAAGCTGCCGGGTTGTCAAGGTAATAGTCGTAGTTGGACGGAAAATCGGTCGGGCGCTCGTGGCCGTTGTTCTCGTCCGTAAAATTGCGCTCTTCTTCGCCCGGCCCGTTAATGAAAAGCGGAATCATGGCGCGTGTATAGAACACGTATTTCTTGTACTTGTAGCTGACCTGCAAGCCGAGCTCCTGGGTAATCAGGTTACCGCGGTAAAGTCCGTTGAGCTTGTATTCCGAGCCATAGCTTTCGCTTCCGTTCGGGTAAACCGTCGTGTACTGGATCAGCACTTTAGCAATATTGGTACTCGTATACGCTTCCAGCCAGAGCTTGCTTTCTTTCAGCGCAACGCCAAAGGTTGCGTTAACCTGATTCTTGCTGCAACGCACTTCCATTCGCTGCTCGACGCCGTTGTTGAATACCGCTTCGTTTTTGTCTTTTCCGAAACCGAAGGCATAATCGGTACTGATCGTCCATTTCATTTTTTCGTTCTTTCCGAAAATGACACGGAAACCGCTGGTGGTGAACGTCAGACCAAGCTCTCCACCTTTGTACTGGTGGAAACCACTTTGCAAATCGTTCTGCCATCTGTCGTTAAAACCAACGACAAATCTGTTCAGACCTGAAGGATCAAATCGGGAAAAGGCATAATGGGATCCGGTATACGATTTCTTCATTTCGAAGAACTGGGCATGCACGCACAGGGGCAGCAAGCCTGCTGTTAGTAGTAGTAGTTTTCTCATGGCGACAAATCTAGTATTGTTTTCAAATAAAAAAATTATGCGTGCAGACCATTCGCCTTTTACGCACTATTCAACAACACGCATACCCTGTAAAGGCGAGGATTTCAGCATGTTCATTTTTTTTCATTTGTTTATAAAAAACTTGAAATAAAGCTCTTTTTCATCTATTTGATATATCAAATTAATCCCGATAGGCTCCGTTAACAAAGCTTAAATCCCGGAAATCTGTAACAAATCACGTTTATGTGTAAGGCTTGCGCAAAATCTCTGCGTCATATTTGTTTTCATCAGTATAGCACTTAAGTATTACACACAAAAACCGCAATTATGGCACGTACAACAAAAAAAGCATTGAAAACGGAAGAAGCATCCGGACTCCGCGAATTGCTTCTTACGGAATTAAAAGACATTTACTGGGCGGAAAAAGCATTGGTTAAAGCATTGCCGAAAATGGCGAAGAAAGCTTATTCACAGGAGCTGGTTGCAGCCATCGAAGATCACCTTGCCGTAACGGAAAATCACGTCGACCGACTTGAAAAAATATTCGATATGATGGGTGAAAAAGCCAAAGCAGAGAAATGCGAAGCAATGGCAGGACTCGTCGAAGAAGCAGAAGAAATCATGGGTGAATTCGAAGATGGTGTGGTACGCGATGCCGCTATCATTGCCGCTGCTCAGAAAGTTGAGCATTACGAGATCGCCAGCTACGGAACACTCGTTGCGTTTGCTACGATCTTGGGTGAATCTAAAGTAGCCAAAGAACTGGAAATGACACTGAATGAAGAAAAAGAAGCGGACCAGCTCCTTTCTTCACTTGCAGAATCCTACATCAACGCAGAAGCTGCGGAGGAAGAAGCAGAATAAAGCACCATACGCTGAACGGAGAGACAGTCATTCGAAAGGGNNCAGTAAATAGGGAATAGTGAACAGTAGGCTTCTATAACTACTCTCTGTTCATTACCAAACTATTTTTCCGCTCATTGTCAATTGTACATTGTCAACTGTCAATTGTACATTGTCCACTATATTTACCGCATGAAAACAGCTGTCATTCCTTCATCGTCCTATCAATTTCTGAACGACCTTGCCGCCAACAACAACCGCGAATGGTTCAACGCTCATAAAGACCGTTATCTGAAGGAACACCAGATTGTGATCGATTTCGGTGACGCGTTGCTGGAACGCATGAAAGTGCACGATCTCATTTCGACTGCTTCGGGGAAAGCCAGCCTGTTTCGTATTTACGCCGATACGCGTTTTTCCAAAGACAAGGCGCCTTACAAAACGCATTGGGGCTTTCGCTTTAGTCGGGCCACGGCTGAGCTGCGCGGCGGTTATTATTTTCACCTCGAGCCGGGACATTCTTTTGCGGCCGGCGGCTTCTTCGGTCCGAACAACGACGACCTGAAACGCATACGGGAAGACATCGATGTGAATTATGAAGACTGGTACGAGCTGTTCGACAATCCGGTGCTACAAGAAACATTCGGCAGCTTGTCGGGCGATAAAGTGGCTACGGCGCCAAAAGGCTATTCGGTCGATCATCCGGGCATCGAATGGCTGCGACACAAACAATTCATTCTCATGCACCGTTTCACCGACGAAGAAGTGCTAGCTCCGGATTTTCTCGATCGTCTCGACCAGGTATTCCGGAATCTGCGACCGTTTTTCGACTATATGAGCGAAGTGCTCACTACCAATTCCAACGGCGAATCTATCCTCTGATTGAACGTTTTACAGAAACGGCTGTACATCGTCCTGAATCAAAAACTTCAGACCATGAAACCAGCACTTTTCTTCCTGTCGATGCTGTGCAGCACAGCTTTCTTCGCTCAAACCGAGCCGCGGCTTACAAACGATAATAAAGCAAATACGAAAGTGGTCTACAGCGACTACCTCGATCTGGCCAAAGAAGTCGAAAAATACCGCCAGGACCGCCTTGTGAGTCTTACGGACTTTCAAAAAATGGCCGCCGAGTCAAACACGATCATTCTCGACACGCGTTCAAAGGAAATGTACGACGCCAAGCATTTGAAAGGTGCCGTTCACCTGAACTTTTCCGATTTCAACGAAGGAACGCTGCGTGCATTGATCCCCTCTGCAGAAACGCGTATTCTGATCTATTGCAACAACAACTTTGCGGGTGATGAAGAATTTTTTCCGTCCAAAATGGCGCGACCGATGGATCCGTTCGAAGTTCCGCGTATGCTCGCGCTCAATATTCCGACGTTCATCAACCTTTATGGCTACGGCTACAAGAACATTTACGAGCTCGCCGATCTCGTCTATATCGCTTCGGGATCGGATCATCTTTTGTTTGAAGGAACAGCCGTTCAACAGCCCGAAATAACAGAGTAACAATCCTTTCATTGACAAAAAACAACAGATCAGTCAACCAAATCAGGCAAAGCCCCGTTTTATTCTATTGATTACACAGAATTAACTAACATTGATTAAGGCTTTATACTGATTGACTATGAAAATTCTTTACACCTTGATCTGTCTGATTCCCGGGGCTGTTCTGGCGCAATTGCCGCGCATGGACGACCGTGGTTTTGTCACAGACGCCGTGTCGGTGCAATTCTCCGAAGCATCGACCATCCAGCTTCGCGACGGACAGCTGTATCTTTCGGGACAACTCCTGGAAACAGCTGTTCCTGGCTATTGGACGCCGATCTATCCGCTTCCGGCCGAAAAACTCGCCGAGCTTTACCGAAACGCTGAGAAAAACCTTGGAAAAGATCTTCCGGATCCGGCTAAGGCGCTTCGTTTTCATGTAACAAATGCTGCAGATCGTGACATCGCCATTGATTGGCTGAAAAAACTTGCCGGTGTCGAGCGCGCACGAAAAGTTCCCGTTCCCGTACCGGCCGCAGCACCGGATTATGCCGGCGATCAATTGTACATTCACACAAACGATCCGGGGGTTCACGCAGAAACGGTCTGGACGACTTACGACAACCGCGGCGCCGGCATTCGTATCTGCGACGTGGAATACTCCTTCAACGCGAATCATACCGATTTGCCTGCCATCACTTTGCTGGGCGTTGACGTTGCGCCGGAAGATCCGTTCGCAGACAATGGAAACCATGGAACGGCCGTATTCGGTGAAATGGGCTCGCTGGACAACGGCGTCGGAACTACCGGAATTGCTACGGAAAGCGACTACTTCTTTGCTCCTACCTATATCGACGGCAACTACCTGTTCGAATACGCAATGGCATCCGCAGCCGACGGCTTGAATCCCGGCGACGTAATCCTGATCGAGCAGCAGATGGCCGGTCCGAACTATACAGGCGTGAGTCAGTACGGCTATGTGGCCATGGAATGGGACCCGTTTTATTACGAGGCCATCCAACTGGCCGTGGGCAACGGTATGATCGTTGTGGAAGCCGCAGGAAACGGCAGCGAAAACTTCGACGATCCGATTTATTCAGTGGACAACGACGGCCACTACCCTTTCCAGCCGGGCAATGGTTCAGGAGCGATCATCGTGGGCGCCGGATCGGCTGAAACGACTCCGGGCGATTCCCGCGTCAAACTGTGGTTTTCGAATTACGGATCGGCTGTTCACGTACAAGGAAACGGCGATCACGTGACGACAACGGGTTACGGCGATCTGTTCAACATC
Source organism: Flavobacteriales bacterium UBA5871 (assembly GCA_002432085.1). Lineage (GTDB taxonomy): Bacteria > Bacteroidota > Bacteroidia > Flavobacteriales_D > Crocinitomicaceae > Fluviicola. The sequence continues at coordinate 3,615 of DJFN01000186.1, read as the reverse complement.
GAAGGTCCGGACAGCGAATACACCGCCGATTTCGGTGGCACATCAGGCGCTTCTCCAATTGTGACGGCTTCGATTGCACTCATTCAATCCGTTTACGAAGAAGAAACCGGTGAACGACTCACGAGCGACGTGATCCTCGATCTGCTTATCGAAACGGGAAAACCGCAGGTAGGCAATGCTACTTATCCTGTTTCGATGCATATCGGTCCGCTGCCAAACATAGCTGCCGCGCTCGAAACGCTATTGGATCACCTGGCTTTGCCGGAATCTCCGGAAGCTGACTTTATCGTATATCCGAATCCGGGAAATGGCACATTCGCTGTGCAGCATAGAGGAGCGCTCTCCGATCCGTCGTCATGGACAGTTACAGATATTTCCGGTAAGCTCGTTGCTCATCAGCTGCTGCAACCGGGTGAAAACCTGGTGGAAATTCAGCTGACAGCGGCAGAAGCCGGCGTTTATTTCCNNGAATGACTCAACGCATCGTTGTCGCCGAATAACAACAAATTAGTTTCTACTACCATAAAAAAGGCTGGAACAATGATCCAGCCTTTTCTCGTTTATCTAAAAACGGTACTTATTCCAGGATCACTTTATGTGTGCTGGTTACATCGCCTGAAGTGATGTTCAAGACATAGATTCCTTTTGCAAATCCATTCAGGTCGATTGGGAACGATGTTGTTCCGGCCGCGATCACATGGGTCTGGATCTTATTGCCGAGCAGGTCTATAACTTCAACAACAGCTTGCTTCATATCCTCGGAAGAAATGTTGAAAACGCCGTTGCTTGGGTTTGGTGAAATAACCCATTGGTTTGCCGCTTCTTCTTTCATTGAAGCGAATGCTACTTCATCAAATTCCGGAGCTTCAGTTTCGTAAATAACTACTTGCGGAGCACCGCCGTTGGAGCTCCTCACGGATGTCATGATGAATGCAACTGCGTTCCAAGTACAGTTGTTGTTCCAGGTCCCGCGCGTAATGCGGTAGGTCTTGTTGTAAACGAAACGACCGATCGTTGGCGGAGGGTTCGTTGGCACAGATGTGTAAATATCAATCGAGTTTGGTACAACATCATAGTTCTGCGTATCGTCGTAAAATCCTTTGAAGGAGCAAGGATCCGGATAAGGCCACCAGGCTTCCGGATTCTGGAACCTGTACAGAATATTTCCGTTGGCATCCAACTCTTCCACCGACCAATAGGCTCCAAATCCCGGAACTGTATTGGCATTTGTTACAACAGGTGTTGCCGTAGCGGTATAGTAATTGTTGTTGCTTGTGTTTGTAGCCATATTGAAAGCAGGGTTGTTCGGAAGTACCGTAACAACCACCTGATCGGTAGCTGTGCAGCCGTATTGGTTAGTCGCTGTGAGTGTATAAGTCGTGTTCACTTCAGGACAAACAGAGATCGTAACTCCCGTACCAACCGATGAACCGCTGGCTGTCCAGTTATAGGTCGTTAATTTCATGGCAACACTTCCACCGATAGATACACATTGATCCTCGGCGACGATTTTATCAGCTCCCGCATTCGCTGTAGGCTTACAAGCATAATAAATCACTTTGAGCTCCTGTGCCCAGTTGGAACACGGACTCTCGTATACGGCCGCCAATACGACCATGTAGTATTTACCACACGTCAGGCTCAGGTTAGACGGATAGGTATAGGTTGTTGGCGGACCATCAAACCATTGCTCCCAGCTAAAGCCACCTGATACAAGATTTCCTGCTGCGTCGCATTCCAAAAGTCTCCATAAATGGTCGGTAGGCGTACCACTTCCCGGTGCAACCGAGCCTGTAAATGTCAGTGGACTTCCCTGGCAAACAGTTGAAGGACCGGTAATAACAGGATCAATATCCTGGTTAACGATCTCCAGACGTCCGCAAAGCGTTAGTCCTGAAAACACCATTTCATTGTCGGTAGTGATCGTAATGATGTTATTCGTTCCAGGATTGAGGTGTGCAGGATTGATCGTAATGGCTGCGTTAGGGAAAACCAACGGATCAAAATGGTTATTGCCGCCCGGTAATGTCAACGAATAACTGTGCCCGTTGACCTGAAGCCCGAGCACGTTATTATCCGCTCCGATAGTATTGATGCGAAGAACAGCACAGCCGATCTGCGTTGACTGGATTGCAAATGTCCCTCTGTACGTATAGGTTCCCGCATCAACTGATTCTGCCTGCCCGTTGCCAGCATGTGCATCGGCAGAAATCCATCGGCTGCAGCCACTTTCGTCCCATGCCTGGAACCAGGCAACTCTCGGTGCTATGAAAATACCGTTTGGTCCTGCTACGGTCCAGTTGTCGTCAAACTGTGCGTAAGCAATGTTTGCTCCGTTAACACCGGTTCCAGCGATACCGGTAGAAATGTTAATGATCTCTGATTGTCCATAGGATGTGCCAAAAACGGTCACGGCTATCCCAAACAGTAAATGTTTTAGATTTCGTTTCATGTGTGTTAGTTTAATTGATACATCGCGAAATTAATCACAGATATTACAATAAACCACACCGGGGAGAAAGTCGTTTCTGCCTATAAAAAATCAAGAACGACCTTCCAGCAAACGGATGCACATTTCGCGATCATTCCAAAGCTCGTCGAAAGTCAATTCCAGCTGCGGATTTCGCTTCAGCCAGCCTTCGATATAATGTTTGTGGATCTGCACCTTCCATTCGATGACCTGGTGAGGATCCATTCGCTGTTCCCGCACAATTTTCGAGGCGATGCGATCCATCCAGTTGCCCGGTGCGGTAAAATCGAAGCGTTCTCCGTTGATTCGAAGATAACAATGGCATTCCGGAATGTGATTGTAGGATTTATCTGCGAAAAAAGAAGTCAAAACGGGATGCGTTTCGCCGCTCATGAGGAAAATACCGGCGATAATTTCTACTTCCGGATGGCCTTGTTCGAGCGCGAGGTAAGCCAGAACGGCGTGCTTGGAGGAACAGGTGCCGCAGCGTTCTTTTAAAACGAGTGTGAGATCGTCGCGCTGAGAATTGCGTTTGTAAGGCAATTCCTGAACGAATGAGCAGGCTGCTGCAAAATCGGTAATACCGATGGCTTTGAAAAGATCGGAGTAGGTTCCGTTTTGGGTAATCGGAAAAGACAGCATTACATTCCCGGCATTCCGCCGCGCATGTTTTTCATCTGCTTCATCATTCCCATCATGTTCTTCGGATTACTCATCATTTTCATCATCTTGCGCGTGTCTTCGAACTGCTTGAGGAGCTTGTTGATCTCCTGAATATTCGTTCCGCTTCCTTTCGCGATGCGGTTTTTACGCTGTCCGTTGATGAGTCCCGGATTGGTGCGCTCAGCCGGCGTCATCGAATAAATGATGGCTTCGATGTGCTTGAACGCATCGTCCTGAATGTCGACGTCTTTCATCGCTTTGCCCATTCCCGGGATCATGCCCATGAGGTCTTTCACGTTCCCCATTTTCTTGATCTGCTGGATCTGAGCAAGGAAATCGTTGAAGTCGAACTGGTCTTTCTGAATGCGTCGCTGGAGCTTCTTCGCAGCTTCCTCGTCGAACTGTTCCTGAGCGCGCTCCACGAGGGAAATAACGTCACCCATTCCGAGGATACGATCGGCCATACGCTTCGGATAGAACAC
>DJFN01000003.1 GCA_002432085.1 Flavobacteriales bacterium UBA5871 | reverse complement strand
TGAACAGTATGGTCCTACATTGGCAAATGTCGGTGTCACATTCGGGTTGATCGTGATCGTCTTCGTTGTAGTTGTTGCACACTGCCCAGCTGTCGGTGTAAACGTATACGTTGTCGTCGCTGTGTTATTGATAGCGGGCGACCACGTTCCTGTAATTGCCGGTGAATTTGTGGAAGAATTCGGCAAAGCCGGAATCGTAGCTCNNGTCCTACATTGGCAAATGTCGGTGCTACAGGAGCATTGACTGTCAATGTTGCAGCATTGGAATTTCCTGATCCGCAACCATTCGTAGCCACACAACGGTATTGGTAGCTGTTCATCGCCAGAGTAGCTCCGGTAATGGTCATGGATGCAGTTGTAACGTTGGAATAAGGAGGACCGTTGGCAAGATTGGTCCACGCGCCGCCACCGTTCGTACTTACCTGCCATACATAAGAAGTCGGCGTGTTGCTGAAAGCAGCTGTAAAAGTGGCGTTTCCGTTCTGGCAAACCGTTGCGGAAGCCGGATGTGTAGTCGCTTGTGGAACACAGGAAACGGATTTCACGACCACTCCGTAGTCTTCTATATCACAGAGCACAAAAGAGGCAGAACAGCCTTTTTGCCCCGAGCTTGGCAGCGTGTTGTAAGTTCCGATCACACGCATACGAAGCAGCACGTTTTCCACAGCTGTCGCAGGAATGAGAATATTCCCCGTAACGACGTTGCTGGCATTAGCCGCAGCCGTTCCCGTAAGCAGATAACCTTCACCCGCGTCGACCATGTCGCCATCGCCGTTGATGTCGCCCCAGCCTTCACCGGCATCATTGAACGTACCGTCGTTGTTCCAGTCGATCATTACCTGCAGTTGAATAGGACCTCCTGAGTTGCCTGCTTTGATGCTAACCGAAATCGGGTAGGAAATATTCTCTGTTACTACGGTATTCTGCTCACAAATCATGTTGTCGTAGATCGGTGTGTAGAGATTATCCGTATTGTTGTTAATCGTATTGAAAGTGACATTGTTAACCGTGTAGCCGTAGTTGCCCGCAGGATTCGAGCTTGCAGGTGTACNNGTACAAGCCGCTACAGCCGCAGGAACGACAATAAACATGGCGTTCGTGGTAGATGTAATCGTTCCGAGCGTCGTATGAGTAATGGTGAGCGTTACGTTATAGGTACCAGCAGCATTTGGTGTGATAACCGGGTTCTGACGATCAGAGTTGATCGTTACGGTACCGTTTGTGATCACCCAGGCAAAAGTAAAGGCNNTTCGCCCACTGGTTCGATTGATCCAGGTAATCGTTCGGAATGCAGCTCGTTGCATCAAACAATTGCAGAGATTCTCCGAGGCAGACAGCCGATTTACTGGTCCGCATGGCCGAAGCTCCCGGCAACGAAGGTGGAATCAGCTTGTTGTTACCACTGGACGCCAGGAACGAAGCCCGGGTACCTGACGCAGCAGCCTGCATACGTGTGCGCTGATCTACCGTAAAACGATCGCCGCAGCTCGAATAGTCCATATAGTTGTATACGAACAGAGCATTGGAAGTATTCGTACATGGGTTGTTTCCACCGGCATCACAGTCACTCTGGCTTCGCATATGCGGAGGTGTATCACACACACGGTCCCCTTGAGTAGCACAGTTAGTATTTGCCGGACAGCCTCCTCCTCCGCCATCACCTTCGAATGTGTGGTAAAGGTTAAAGGAGTGGCCCAGCTCGTGAGTAAATGTTGTTGATGTACCACTGATAAAATCCAGTCCCAGCATGACACTTCCATCACCCGTTGTTCCGTGTGCTGTAGCGAAAGAAGCATAGCCCTGAACACCGGCACCACCGCCGTTGTTATCGAATTCCGGGATCAGCCATATATTAAAGTATTGATTGGAAGGCCATTGATTCACCGCCTTGATCTGAGCGTCGGTAATGCCATTTGCCGATATTGCAAGAACACCGTTGTTCTTATAATTGGTCAATACTGTTGAGCTCCAGCCGGTGTAACCGTTAGCCGCCCAGTTATCGACATTTTCGCGGGTAATACCGTTTGTACAGTTCCCGTTCGGGTCGCGCACAGCCAGCGCGAATTCGATATCTGAATCGAGACCGTTGGCGTGCTGGTAGCTTCCCAGGTTGCGGAAACGCTCGTTGAGCACTTTCACAGCATCCCGGATCTGTTGATCAGTGATGTTGGAAATTCCAAGCCCGAGCCCGCTGTTATAGTAAACAACGTGTACAACGACAGGAATACGGTACTGTCCATTGACTTTTACAGGAGTGTAATTCGCGATGTATGCCTCCATTTCCGCATGCATCTGGGCATAAGCGGGGTCGTTTTGCATACGTTGTTCATGAATAATGGCACTGCCACATTTTTCTTCAGGATCTGCAGGAGACAGGTTCTGGAGAGTAACCTGAGCAAATCCTGTACAACAACAGAGCATAAGGAAGACACACGACCCTATACCTCGCAGTAGAGTTTTTTTCATTAGAGTAGTTTTATAGAAATAAGAATATACGTTTAGCGAACCAATGTTACGCAAAAAGTGTTCAATAAAAAAATATATCCAGCCTTAAATGTTAAATTTCAGTTCAATTCTATAAAATTCTTCTTAGGAAAAGCTTTGTTTTACTGGTTAAAACGTTTTATTAACAAGTGTTTATTTTTTAAACCAACACACTGCTAGCTGTTAAAAACAGAAGGACAAGAAGACTTTGCTCATCATTTGATAAGCCAATTAAAGGAGTTAAAGTAAAAAAGGGTTATCCGAAAATAGATTCCACAAAAGCATCGCGGTGAAATACCTGCAGATCTTCCATACCCTCGCCTACTCCGATAAAACGCACCGGAATGTTCATCTGGTCGGAGATCCCGATTACCACACCGCCTTTGGCCGTTCCGTCGAGCTTGGTGATCACCAGCCCGGTGAGTGAAGTGGTTTGTGCAAATTGTTTAGCCTGTTCGAAGGCGTTTTGTCCGGTAGAGCCATCAAGTACGAGCAGGATCTCATGTGGCGCATCCGGAATGACTTTGTCCATCACGCGCTTGATCTTGCCGAGCTCGTTCATGAGGTTCACTTTGTTGTGCAGACGACCGGCCGTATCGATGATCACCACATCTGCGCCCTGTGCTTTGGCTGAAGTCAATGCGTCGAAAGCTACGGAAGCCGGATCGGCTCCCATTCCCTGCTGAACGATCGGTACGCCGACGCGCTCCGACCAGATGATAAGCTGATCGACTGCAGCTGCACGGAATGTATCTGCCGCGCCGAGCACGACTTTTTTGCCGGCAGCTTTAAACTGATAGGCAAGTTTTCCGATGGAAGTGGTTTTCCCGACACCGTTCACGCCCACGACCATAATCACGTGTGGGTTGCCGTTATGGGAAGGCAATTCATATTCCTGGGGACCGTTAGCAGCATTCTCAGCCAGCAGACCGGAAATTTCATCACGCAAAACGCGGTTGAGCTCATCCGTACCGACGAACTTGTCGCGGGCAACGCGCTCCTCGATCCTGCGAATGATCTTCAGTGTCGTCTCAACGCCCACGTCTGAAGTAATGAGCACTTCTTCAAGCTCATCGAGCACTTCGTCGTCGACTTTCGACTTTCCAACGATCGTACGCGTGAGCTTCGAGAGGAAGCCGTCTTTTGTTTTTTCCAGTCCTTTATCGAGGGACTCTTTTTTCTCTTTGGAGAACCAGCTGAATAACGCCATAATTTTTAACGGAAAAACCCCGATCCCGATGGTATCGGAACGGGGCTACAATAACTGTCGAGTTTTATTCAGTAGATCAGCTCTTAGCGAACCAGTCTTTAACTTTATCGTTGTGTACGATCTCCTGCTTAAAAGAATAGGAACCAGCTTCATTTTTGACCATTTTGATCACTTTCGTGTGCTCTTTTCCACCTCCTTTTTGCAATGATGCTACTACTTTCTTAGCCATGGTGCACTATTATTTAATCTCTTTATGAACGGTGTAGCGTTTCAACACCGGATTGAATTTCTTAATCTCCATACGCTCAGGCGTATTCTTGCGGTTCTTCGTTGTAATGTAACGAGAAGTTCCAGCCATTCCTGACTCTTTGTGCTCTGTGCACTCGAGGATCACCTGGATACGATTTCCTTTTGCTTTCTTAGCCATTTTTTCTACTTTTTATTCTGTTTCCCAACAGGTAATAAAACCAGGATTATTTCAAATAACCTTTTTCACGTGCTTCTTTCAGACACGCAGAGATACCTTTCTTATTGATTGTTCTCAAAGCCGCAGCCGAAACGCGCAACGTAATTGTATCATCCTCTTCCGGGATGTAGAATTTCTTCGTTAACAGGTTCGGGTAAAACCTGCGCTTTGTTTTACGGTTAGAGTGGGAGACATTGTTCCCGGTCATTACCGTTTTCCCTGTGATCTGACAAACTCGTGACATTGTATTTTTCTATTATCCTAATTCTAAAAGCGGGTGCAAAGAAANNATTCAGGGCCGAAAGCACGGTCATCTGAACGTTCCTGCTGCGGTTGTCGCCGAATTGAAACTGACGACTCACAACACCTTCCGGGCCGGCAATGGCAATCCAGACCAATCCCACCGGTTTTTCATCCGTACCGCCTGTCGGACCGGCGATTCCCGTAACGGCGATGCACCAGTCGACATTCAGTTTTTTACGACCTCCGGCTGCCATCTGTTCAGCCACTTCCTGCGAAACGGCACCGAACTCAGCAATCGTTTCCGGGTTTACATCGGCCAGCAGGGTTTTCAGCTCGTTGCTATACGTTATTAATCCGCCCTGCACATAATCCGACGAACCGGAAATACTCGTCAGCATGCCGGAAATCGCACCTCCTGTGCAGCTTTCCACTGTTCCGACCGTCTGGCTACGTTCGCGCAACAGCTTACCCACAACATCCGCAAGCGTAATATTTCCTTCGCCGTAAACGAATTGCGGCATCGCATTTTGCAGCTCCGATACATAACCATCGATGAGCGGCGCCTTTTCCGCACCTGTATAAGAGGTCAGACGCAGCTTTACCATTCCCGGCGACGGCAGATAAGCCAGTCCGAGTCCATCGGCGCGCAGACTGGTTTCCCAGTCGGCCATTTTATCGGCCAGAAACGATTCGCCGATTCCCTGTGTCAGAATCGTTCTATGATAAAGGTCGACGGTCTCAAAATGATTTTTGATTCGCGGCAGTGCCTCCATCTGGAAAATGGATTTCATTTCATAAGGTACGCCCGGCATCGAAATGAGCACTTTTCCGTTCTTTTCAAACCACATTCCGGAAGCCGTTCCNNCGCTTCGGGCAAAGCCGCCTGCTGCCGGTTGACTTCCAGCATCGGACGGTTGCGACGAGTGAAAAACGAGGCTACGTGCTCGAGCACAGCTTCGTTCATGACCAGCTTCGTATCGAAATAGTCGCAAAGCACGTGTTTGGTAATATCGTCTTTGGTTGGACCGAGTCCGCCGGTGACCAGAATCAGATCGGCTCGCTCGAACGCAGCATCGAATGCCGCAATAATCGCATGTCGCTCGTCTGTAATAACCGCTGTGTGAATGACACGGATGCCGCAGGAAGCCAGTTCCTGCCCTATCCAGGTGGCATTGGTGTTAACGGTTTGTCCGATCAGCAGCTCATCGCCGATGGAAATAATTTCCGCCTCCGTCATGCCTTAGTACTGTTTTTGGTGTTTCGTAAAAGTAGCATGTTTAGGCGATTAATTCCAGCGTTAACAAATTTAAGGCACCAAAACCGGCATTTAGCTTTCAAAGAATCTAACACAATCATTGATTAAACGGTTTTTATTTCAGCAGAGAAGCTCTTTGTCTGGTGTGAGCGATTAACTGTTAAGCTTTAAACAATCACTTATTGGCAAGAAAGCCGATCTGAACATCTGCGATCTCCAGGAAAAATAATCTCCCGGCAAAATGGTGTCGAACTTCGACAGCCATTTCGTTGTTTCGGTACCGTTTTTGGTATCCTGTAAAAATTGTAAGTTTGAACATTATAAAACCAACCCATGAAAAAATGTATCGCTCCGCTGTTTGCAGGCACACTGATCCTCGCTTCCGCATCCTGTGACGTACTGACAGAAGTCGCCAACACGGTCGTAACAACCGATCCGGGAAGCACAACACCTGCGCTGACCAATACAGAAGTGATCGCCGGTCTGAAAGAAGCGTTGAATGTCGGGATCAAGAATTCCGTGGACCTGACTTCCGTAACAGACGGTTTTCTGAAAAACGACGCGATTCGTCTGCCTTTCCCTCCGGATGCGCTCAAAGTACGTGAAAAAGCCATCGAATGGGGTTTCACCGGTCAGGTGGAGAAATTCGAGACCACGCTGAACCGCGCTGCGGAAGAAGCAACGAAAGAAGCTTTGCCGATTTTCAAGGAAGCGATCCTGAACATGAGCATTTCCGATGGATTTTCAATCCTGAACGGGGGTGACGGCGCTGCGACCAAATTCCTGCGTGATAACACGACAACCAAGCTCGTAGAAGCTTTCAGACCGAAAGTGGAAGCGGCTATCAGCAAAGTGAAGCTCACCGATTACTGGAATCCGATCATTACGAAATACAACCAGGCGATGAGCGTGACCGGCGGACAAAAGCTGAATCCGGACCTCAATGCCTATGTGACCGAGCGTGCCATTTTCGGCTTATTCCACATGGTTGAGCTGGAAGAAAACAAGATCCGTAAAGATCCGGCTGCACGGGTAACGGATTTGCTGTCGAAGGTGTTTGGAAGCATTAAAGGCTAATTTTAAATTATCAATTATGAATTATCAAGACTTGATAATTCATAATTAAACCATTGATAATTGATGAAGTATCCGACATCCGAGCTGGTTCTCAATGACAAAGGCCAGGTCTATCACCTGGGACTGAGTCCGGAAGAGATAGCTGAAACCGTTATTCTCGTTGGCGATCAGGATCGTGTGGCGCTTGTTTCTGCTTTTTTCGATACGGTCGAGCATCGCTCGCAGCACCGGGAATTTGCCTGTCACACCGGAACTTACCGTGGAAAGCGCGTTTCGGTCCTTTCAACCGGTATCGGCACGGACAACATCGACATTGCTATTAACGAGCTGGATGCGCTGTTCAACATCGACCTGGCGAATCGCACGGATAAAGCTTCGTTTACATCTTTGAAGCTGATTCGCATCGGCACTTGCGGTATTCTGCAGCCGGAAATTCCGGTCCATAGCTTTTTGCTTTCGACCCACGCATTCGGACTTGATAACGTGGCCCACTTCTACCCGATTGCTTTTTCGGCCGAAGAAATGGCCATTGCCGGCACGTTAAGTGCACACCTCGATCTTCCGAAAACCATTCGTCCTTATTGCAGTGCCGGATCCATCGATTTGCTGACAAAACTGCGTTCCGAGCGTACCGTTGAAGGAATTACGGTTACCAGCAGCGGCTTTTATGGTCCGCAGGGACGTGCTTTAAGACTTGGATTGCGCAATGAAGATCTCAACGAGCGTTTGACGGATTTCCGCTTCTACCAGTTGAAGGTCCTGAATTTCGAAATGGAAAGCTCGGCCCTTTTCGCTTTGGGAAAGGCGCTCGGGCATGAATGCGCGACCATTTGCCTGGGCATTGCCAATCGTCCGGCGAAAGCATTTTCCAAAGGATACGGTGATGAAATGAACGAGCTGATCGGCTACGTTCTCGACCGGATTTAACACCAAAATCTTCGATTGTTTAGCAACACCTGACTGCCACCCTATTGAATGGACAATCAGGCGTCCCGTCGCTAAACTATTATTGTTTCACCACCAGATAGGTAGCCGTTGAAGTCTTGATCATATAGGTTCCTTTTGCTAAAGCAGAAAGGTCGAGCTCCAGTTTTGCATCGTAGACATTGCTTACGGAAACCTGTGCTTTTACATCTTTTCCGAACGCATCGAACAGACGGAAGCTTTCCAGCTCGGCCGCATTGCCTTCCAGTATGAGGAAATCGTTCGCCGGGTTCGGATAGACCACGAGTCCGTCAGCTGAAAGGTTCACCACATCGACGTCCGAAACGCGCTCTGTGCCGTCGGTATCGATCTGACGCAAACGATAGTAGGAAATGCCTCTGTATGGCGATGGATCGACGGTGTTGTAATGCAATTCTTCCTGTGAATCCCCGGCGCCGGAGGTTACATAGATTTTCTCCCAGTTCTCTCCGTCGATCGAACGATCTACTTCAAAACGGTCGTTGTCTTCTTCCGATTCCGTTACCCAGCTCAATTCGACACGTGAATTCCCGATCGCTTTTGCGTCGAAAGACACCAGACCGACCGGCAGCGACATACAGTTCACG
>DJFN01000007.1 GCA_002432085.1 Flavobacteriales bacterium UBA5871 | reverse complement strand
CGGGTATGCTGACCAACATCGAAAACAACGGTGCGCCATGGCAGTTTTCACCGGCCGACCGAGGAAACTGGATCCACGAGAATTAATAAAAGAAGTTCACTAAGACGAAACTTTGAACGAACCAATTATGAGTACTTTGACCGTACCAACAATGGCCGAAATGATGGCAACCGGCGAAACACCGGAATTGCTGTTTTGGGTGGGCTGCTCCGGCAGCTTCGATGACCGCGCCAAAAAGATCACCAAAGCGCTGGTGAAAATCCTGAATAAATGCAACGTAAAATTTGCCGTTCTCGGAGCTGAAGAGTCCTGCACGGGCGATCCTGCCAAGCGCGCCGGAAACGAATTCACGTTCCAGATGCAAGCCATGATGAATATCCAGGTGCTGAACGGCTACGAAGTCAAAAAGATCGTTACGGCTTGTCCGCATTGCTTCAATACGCTGAAAAACGAATATCCTGAGCTGGGCGGTAATTACGAAGTGATTCACCACACGCAGCTGATCCAGGATCTCATCAATCAGGGTAAATTGACGCTCGAAGGCGGCGGTACTTACAAAGGAAAGAAAATCACCTTCCACGATCCATGCTACCTCGGTCGCGGAAACGATATCTACGAAGCACCGCGCTCGTTGATCGAAAAGCTGGATGCCGAGCTCGTTGAAATGAAGCGCTGCAAAAGCAAAGGCTTGTGCTGCGGAGCCGGTGGCGCGCAAATGTTCAAAGAAGCCGAGCCGGGCAATAAGGAAGTCAACGTGGAACGCACCGAAGACGCACTCGAAACGCAGGCTTCGATCATCGCTACCGGTTGTCCGTTCTGCAACACCATGATGACCGACGGAGTGAAGAACTTCAACAAAGAACACGAAATTGCCGTACTCGATGTTGCCGAGCTGATCGCCAACGCTGCAGAATTATAAGAACATGAAAATTGACCAGTTTCCCGATGAGTCCCGCGTTTGGATCTACACGTCCAACCGACCGATCAGCGCCGATGACCAGCAGGCCATGGCCGGACCTATCGCTGAATTCCTGGAACAATGGGCCGCTCACGGAACCCAGCTTGCCGCTTGCGGGGCATTTTTGAATAATTACCAGCTGGTGATCGCCCTCGATGAATCCGTAGCCGGCGCAAGTGGCTGCTCGATTGACGCTCAAACGCGTTTTCTGCGCACAATCGGGGAGGAATACAGCATCGACTGGTTCGACCGTATGTCCATGATCATTGAAGAAAACGACGAGCTGCGTCGTGTTTCATTTTTCGAGCTCGCAGAACATCCACAAGCGTTGCTTTACGACGGATTAGTTCAAAGACTGGGTGATCTACGCAGAAACTGGCCCGTTCCTCTGGCCGAAAGCCGTTATAAGCACCTTGTTCATTAGAATTATTATCCGCCACGGCGGATATGAATTATCAAGAGGTTTGATTCACTTCTATGTAATGATCATTATTGAAAACAGAGCTCGATCCCCACTTCAAACGAAAAAGACTTTATAATTGATAATTAATCATTTATAATTTAAGATTATTGATCTACTCTCGGAAGATTCACCTTCTCTTTTATGATAAAGCTCGTCGGGAAGCTGCTATCGGCTTGTGCTTTCACCTTTTCGGCTTCCATCTGCGTGCGGAAATCGCCCACTTTCAGGAAATAATGTGGCGCCGTGAAGGAAACGTACGTGTCTACTTTCGGGAACATGGCTACGAAACGGGCGCGTGCATCGTCGACGCTGGCTTTGTTCGTGTCGAAAAACAGCTGAATGCGATAACCCGTGATCTGTGGTCCGGTTGCCGGCGGAATAACGAGGCTTTCATTGCGAACCAAACCGTCGATACGGCTGTCCTTGATGATTTTCACATCTCCCTGGGCGAAACTGTTGCTGCTGATGAGCAGGGCGGCGATGATCAGAATACGCATAACTGTTGACTTCTTTTGTTGGACAAATGTACAAATTTCCTCCAACGCCAATCAATTTGAATGCCACGCTGCCGGCAGCCGTCAAAAACCGTTGCTGGAAACGTTTTTCAGGGCTTTTTCTGCTCAAATGGCAGGATATTAGGCTGTTGTTAAGAAATGTGAAAGAAAGTAGTTATTTAGAATCGTTTTAAATTAAAAAGGAACCGGGTAAAATTGTCAGAAAACTGTCATGAAATGTACCGATTCTTCTAAATTTGCCAGCGTCAATTAGTGGGTTTCCGCCTGATTGACAGGCATTTTTAGGAACAAAAATATCTAGTATTCAGATGTTTAGAAGTATAAAACAATGGAGTATCGCTGCACTTACGACGGTGTTCGTAACAGGTGCTTTTGGTGTTTCCGCGCAAGAAGCCAAGATTGATGGCGGTGGCTTGTTTAAGGCAAACTGTGCGACCTGTCCCCAGCCACACAAGGATGGAACAGGGCCGAAGCTCTTCGGAGTTCGTCAGAAATGGGCTGACGGTGGTGCGAAAGAAGGATCGATTTACCTCTGGGTAAAGAACTTCCAGGCTGCCGCTGCTGCAGATCCATACGCCGCCAGTGTGACGACCGTCAAGAAGACGGACATGAACAAGTTCCCTAACCTGAAGGACGAAGAGATCGATGCGATCTTCGACTACGTAGATGCACAAGTGCCGGCTACGGAAGGCGGTGGAGACACTCCGGTTCCTGGTGGTCCGACAGGTGAAGAAGAAGAGGGCGGAATGTCCTGGCTTTGGATCCTGCTCGGTGTGATCTTCGTTGCAATCATCATGGCTGTAGGCGGTGTTCGTCGTCAGCTGAATAATGCTACGAAAGTCGCTTCCGGTGCTGAAGAAGACAAAGACGAGCTGAGCTACGCAGATGAATTCAAGCGCTGGTCCTGGAAAAATCGCAAATATGTCGGTATGGGTGGTCTGGTTGTGTTCATCTCACTGGTGGTTTGGTTCTTCCTCGGACTATACTCCATCAACGTAATGGAAGACTACCATCCTTCACAGCCGATCCAGTTCCCGCACGATGTTCACACAGGTGCAAACGGCATCGACTGTAAATACTGCCACAACTCCGTAACGAAATCCAAAACAGCAGGTCTGCCAACTGTAAACGTATGTATGAACTGCCACAAGCAGATCACAGGCGATGGCGAGCAGGTTGCTAAAATCCAGCAGATCTATGCCGCTGCAGGATGGGATGCAGGCAAGCAGGAATACACAGGGAACACGAAAGAAATCGTGTGGAACAAAGTACACGTTCTTCCTGACCACGTATACTTCAACCACTCACAGCACGTAGTGGCTGGTGGTCTCGACTGTAAGCAGTGCCACGGCGACATGACCAAGCAGAACGAAACCGTTCGCGTAATGCCGGTAGCAGAGCTGAACAAAATCGAAGGCAACGTTAAGCTGACAAAAGCTACCCTGACAATGGGCTGGTGTATCGAGTGCCACGCTGAGAAAGAAATCTCAGAAGGTCCGCTCACCAAGAAAAACAACGCTTACTATAACGAAATCCATAAGCGATTGCTGAACAATGACCGCTCACTTTACGACAAGTACCTCGAAGACGGTAAAGTAACGGTTAAAGAATTAGGTGGTTGGGAATGTGCTAAATGTCACTATTAATATTCTGAACTGAAGAAAGAAAGTATGGCAACGACAAAAAAATATTGGAAAGGTATCGATGAGCTCAAGCAAACCCCTGCGTTTGTAGAGCAGCGCGATAACGAATTCGCACCATCCGTATCTGTTGACGAGTTCCTCGCCGACGAGCAGCTGAAGGAAACTTCCACTGCGCGACGCGACTTCCTGAAATTCCTCGGTTTCAGTGTGGCGGCAGCAACAGTAGCAGCCTGTGAGGCTCCTGTTACCAAAGCCATCCCTTACGTGAACAAGCCGGAGAACGTAACACCGGGTGCAGCTACCTGGTACGCTTCGACTTACTACGATGGAAACGCTTACGCAAGCATCGTGGTGAAAACACGTGAAGGTCGTCCGATCTACATCAAAGGAAACCGCGACTTCGGCTTTACACAAGGTGCGCTGACTCCACAGATCGTGGCGTCTGTACTGTCACTCTACGACAGTGCGCGTCTGACTAACGTAAAAGGTGCGAAGACCTGGAGCGAGCTTGACAAAAACGTAGGCGATAAGCTGCGTACAATTGCAAAAAACAACGGTAAGATCGCTATCGTATCGAACACCATCATTTCACCGTCCATGTACGGTGCGCTTGCAGAGCTTTCTTCTTCCCTGTACGGAGGAGCAGTTGCTGAAGGCATGATGGATGTTTACCATCCGAACTTCAACATCGTTCAATACGATGCTGTATCATACAACGCAATGCGCGAGGCGAACCTTGCTTCTTTCGGCAAGCGTTCCATTCCGGATTACAACTTCACCAACGCTAAAACCATCGTGAGCCTCGGCGCAGACTTCCTGAGCACTTGGCTGATGGGGAATGCATTCTCTGCCGACTACGGTAAGCGTCGCGTTCCGGATGGTGAATGGATGAGCCGTCACTTCCAGTTCGAATCGATGATGTCTATCACCGGTTCCAACGCAGATTATCGCGCGATGATCAAGCCGAGCGAGCAGGCAGCCGTTCTGTCTTACATCCTGGGTAAATTCGGAGTGAACACAGGCGTTCCTTCCAACCTTTCAAAAGAAGTACAATCCGTTGCCGACGAAGCGGTGAAGTCTCTTAGAGCTTCCAAAGACATGTCGGTAGTGGTTTCCGGATCGAACAACACAGCAGTTCAGATCCTGACCAACAAGCTGAACAGCGTTCTGGGCGCATACGGCAAGACCCTCAACTTTGAAAAAGAGCTGATGGTATTCCAGTCCGAAGACGCGAAAATGCAGAAGCTTGCTGCTGAAGTGATCGCAGGAAAAGGTCCTGATGCTATCATCTTCCTGGGATCTAACCCGGTTTACAACCTGCCAAACGGTAAGGAATTCGGTGCAGCCCTCGGAAAAGTTGGTCTGACCGTTGCGATCTCCCAATACGCAGACGAAACGGCTTCAAAATGTAAGTACATTGCTGCTGATCACCACGCACTCGAGTCATGGGGCGACCACAACCCGAAAGCAGGTGTTTATGCACTTTCCCAGCCGACTATCCGTCCGCTGCACAATACTGCTTCTGCACTCGAGACGATCCTCGTATGGGCAGGCAAAGCAAACCGCGGTGGAAAAGATTCCCGCGTAGCTTACGATTACATCGCTAAGAACTGGGAAACTTACGGATTCCCGAACCAGACAACATACGCCGACTTCCACACATACTGGAGCATGGCGGTTCACAACTCCACTACGGAAGAGTTCGTAAACCCTGCGTTCGTAGCGCCGGTATTTAACGACGCTTCTATGGGCATGGTGTCCGGTAAATTGCCGAAAGGCGGTGCGCTGGAAGTAGTGCTTTACCAGAAAGCCGGTATCGGTAACGGTGACATGGCCGGCAACCCGTGGTTGCAGGAAATGCCGGACCCGATCTCCAAAGTAACCTGGGACAACTACATCACGATGAATCCTGTCGAGATGGAGAAAGGTGGCTACACCACTTACTATGACCAGGAGCACGGACTGAACGTGGCTACTGTGAAAGTAGGGGCTCAGAGCATGACATTGCCGGTATTCCCGTCTCCGGGACAAGCGCTCGGTACAATCGGTATCGCTCTCGGTTACGGACGTGGCGAAGGAAACGAAGAAATCGGTAACGCTGCTTACCAGACAAAACAATACGGTGGTTTCGAAACCGATGCAAACGGTAACCGCGTACCGGTAGGTAAAAACGCTTACCGCCTCCTGACCTGGGATAACGGTGGTTACACTTCAGATGTAACCGGTTCCGTTTCGAAAGCAGAGGGTATGTACCCGATCGCGTCGACACAGATCCACAACACGGTGATGGGACGTCATTCCATCGTTCGTGAGACGACACTGGAGATCTTCCAGAATGAAGATAGAGATGTTTACAACAAGCCCCACATGCTTCAGCGTTTGGATGAGCACGGAAACCACGTGGAAGCTCCGATCGAAGAGTTCGACCTTTGGGATGCACATCCGGTAGAGAACGTTGGTCACCGTTGGGGTATGACCATCGACCTGAATCAGTGCTTCGGTTGTGGTACCTGTCTGATCGCCTGCCAAGCTGAGAACAACGTTCCGGTAGTAGGTAAGGACGAAGTGCGCCGCGGACGTGAAATGCACTGGCTGCGCATCGACCGCTACTACTCGGACGGCCAGGCCGAGGGCGGCTCGTTCGGTGGTGAGAAGAACCGGATCATCCCGGAAGACCCGCAGTTCGTGACGCAGCCGATGATGTGCGTGCACTGCGAATCGGCCCCCTGCGAAACCGTTTGTCCGGTGAATGCCACCGTGCACGACGAGGAAGGGCTGAATGTAATGGCCTACAACCGCTGCATCGGTACGCGGTACTGCGCCAACAACTGTCCGTGGAAGGTTCGACGCTTTAACTACTTCGATTACCACCAGCGTCCGCTCGACCAGCTGTATATGGGGCCGCTGGCGCCGAAGGGGAAACCCGAGCTGGTCAAGATGGTGCAGAACCCGGACGTCACTGTGCGCATGCGCGGTGTGATGGAAAAGTGCACCTACTGCGTGCAGCGCCTGAAGGACGCCCAGATCCGCCAGAAGCGCGGCCAGAAGCAGGAAGCCCTTCTCGCCGGCAAGGCCTCCGTCGATTTCGCCGTCAGCACCAGCACTCTCCGCATTCCCGTGGATTCCGTAAAGGTCGCCTGCCAGGAAGCCTGCCCCGCCGGCGGCATCGAATTCGGCAACCTTCTTGATGGCGATAGCTCGGTCATGAACCGCGCCAAGGAGAGCGAGCGCAACTACGACCTGCTCAACTACATCGGCACCCGTCCCCGCACCAGCTACCTGGCGCGCGTGAAGAATCCGAATCCTGCGATGCCGGACGCCCTGTTCGTCGGCAAGGCGACGGTCCACATGGCCTGAAGACACAAGACTTTAAGACACGAGACACAAGATTTCAGAACCGACGACGAACAACACGTAAGGCGACCACAGACCTCTTTTCTCAAGTCTTCCAGTCTTACGTCTTAAGTCTTTTCCCAACCTTCCAATCCCAATCATGGCTTCCTCCACGCATACCGCCCCTGAGACCCACACCGGGGTCAAGATCCCGGTGCTTGAGCGCGAAAAGCTCATCCTCAGCGGCCGTTCCTACCACTGGATCACCGAGCGCATCTGCGGCGTTCTGGAAAACAAGCAGCCCTTCCTCTGGTGGCTGCTGTTCATCCCGTCCGCCCTCATCGCCCTCATCGGTGTGGGTGGTGGCCTCACCTACCTCGTTTCCACCGGTGTCGGTGTCTGGGGTATGTCGAACCGCGTGTTCTGGGGCTTCGACATCACGAACTTCGTGTTCTGGATCGG
>DJFN01000081.1 GCA_002432085.1 Flavobacteriales bacterium UBA5871 | reverse complement strand
CGGGTTCTTCTACCCTGTCGTAGCGAAAGGCCAGGCGCGTATCCGTACACAGATTTCCGCAGCACACACACAAGCCGATCTCGACAAAGCGATCAACGCATTCGTGAAAGTCGGTAAGGAATTAGGCGTGATTTAACCTCAAAGGAGCAAAGATTACTGCTTAGCCAATAGTATTAAGAAAGCAAAGGCGTCCCCTGAAAGGATGCCTTTTTTCGTTTCCAAACGAACAATTATTCGCTAAAAACCTTATCAGATCTATAAATTTCGGTTGTCATGGCAAAACGAATCACCTTTGTTCCCTTGAGCAGTATGCTGTAATATTTTCTTTGCTTCTTTGTGGTGAATAAAAATTATCTTTGCCGCTGCTTTCAGGCTGTCGTTTTACCTGATGCATTGAAACAACCAATAGCTTATGACAAGGTACCTTCTTGTAGTGTTGACCGTTCTGCTTACTTCTACCCTTTTCGGTCAGAATATTCCTACGGTAAAGGGAACGATCCTCGACGAAACAACGGCCTCGCCTGTAGAAAAAGTAGAGCTGCAGATCCAGTCATTCGATAAGAAGCAGAAATACGTTGCCGAAACCGACGACGACGGTCATTTCAACTTCAAGAACATTCCTTTCGGTCGCTACAAGCTGGTGATCACCGACAAGGACTACCGCGGAAAAAGCTTCCCGGTTGAATTTCTCGAAGAACACTATCCGACCTACACACTCGATACGTTCAGAATTGCGCGCAACGTTACGTGGATGTTCAACTGGGGGAAAACCACGGAAACCTATGACGCCAAAGGCGAGCGTATTATCCATTATCCGACTTCCCACCTTGTTGCCCGAATCATTCTGATCCTCTACGGAGGCTGCCTCGTGCTGATCTTCTTCTACAGCGTGCTGCAATTGTCGCTTTCAATCGCTTATGCCCGCAACCGCAAGAAAAAAGCCGCTGAGAAGCCGCTGCCGTTCATCGAGGCCGAAGCGCCTTTCGTGACGGTTCAGCTGCCGATGTACAACGAATTATACGTAGCAGACCGCATCATCGAGACTGTTGCAGCCTTCGATTACCCGCGCGATCGTTTCCAGATCCAGGTACTCGACGACTCCACCGATGAAACCGTTGATGTGATTGCGAAAAAAGTAGCCGAAGTGGCTGCACGCGGCATCAATATCCAGCACGAGCACCGCGTTGACCGTACAGGTTACAAGGCCGGCGCACTCGACGCTGCCATGGACCGCGTACAAGGTGAGTTCATCGCCATTTTCGATGCCGATTTCGTTCCCGAGCCGGATTTCCTTCGTCGTACGATGCCGTACTTCAAAGATCCGAAAGTAGGCGTGGTTCAAACACGCTGGGGACACCTCAACAAAGATTTCTCATTGCTCACTGAGCTGCAGGCTTTCGGTCTGAACGGTCACTTTGCCATCGAGCAAGGCGGACGTACGGCTTCCGGTCACTTCATCAACTTTAACGGGACCGGCGGTATCTGGCGTAAAACAACCATTGCCGACGCAGGTGGCTGGGAACACGACACGCTGACGGAAGACCTCGATCTGAGCTACCGTGCACAAATGAAAGGCTGGAAATTCGTTTACCGCGAAGACGTGATCGCACCGGCGGAATTGCCAATTACGATGTCAGCGCTGAAAAACCAGCAGCACCGCTGGATGAAAGGCGGCGCGGAGTGTTTCATCAAAATGTGGAAACGTCTCGTGACGGCAAAAGGCGTGAAAACGTCCGATAAGATCCACGGATTGTCGCACCTGTTCAATTCATCGGTGTTTGTGTTCATTCTCCTGCTTTCCTTGCTGAGCTTGCCGGTACTGCACATCAAAGACAGCTTCTCCGATCTGAATTTCTTTATCCAGTTCGGTACGGTCTTTATTTCCAGTACGCTGTTCCTGGCGTATTATTACTGGCTGGCCTACCGCGATAAGACAGGCAATACGTTCATGGACATTATCCGTTTTACATGGCGATTTATCCAGTTTCTGATCGTTTCCATGGGCTTGTCGCTCAGCAATACGGTTGCGGTACTGGAGGGCTACCTGGGTATCAAATCCAGCTTTGTGCGTACGCCGAAGTTCAACGTATCGACCAAAAAAGACGCTACAAAGAACAAATACGACAAGAAAAGCATTTCCCTGATCACGATAGGCGAAGGTATGCTGATGCTTTTGTTCGGCTTCACAGCGGTTAACAGAGCGATCTACGGCGATCTGGGCATGGTAGCGTTCCATTCCATGCTGACGATCGGCTACGGAATCGTGTTCTTCAATACGTTGAAAGAGCTGCGTCGCTGATTGAAAGATATCAAGACTTCAGGACTTCAGGATATTAAGACTTTAAGACCTTAGGATTGATTTCTAAGGTCTTTTTCTTTGTGGATGATCTGGATCGTGTTTTAGAACTCACGAAGCCCTTCGGTAAGAACTTATCCTGATGTCCTGAAGTCTATTGTATCGAGCGGTAATTGAGAATCCACGTCGAGTCGGAAACATCGCGCAGCAGCACCCAGAAATTCGTATCGACGATGTAATCGAGGTCGAGGTGCTTGATGTGGTAACGATCGATGAGGTATTGTTCCTGTTTGATCGAAGGCTTGTACATATCGAGGCTCCAGCCCTTTTCTGTTCCTCCGCGGAACGGATAATCGGAAAAACGGATCTTCCAGAGACTGTCGAATACGGGACAATACGGATATTTCTGTAATGTGGTGCTGTCAACGAGCACGCCGCCCAGTATATTTTCCTGCTCAAAGTAATTGATGCGTTTCGGATTGAAAGAGCTTGGCCAGTAGCCTGACAAAACGCGGATGAAATCGTCGCGCTCGTATTGGCGTTGTTCCCGCAGCGTTCCATCGGGACTGTAGCGCAATGCGATGAAGCTGGTCATGGTCGAATTATGTCCCATCGCGATACGCACGCCAAACACGATCCGGTCGCCTTCCTGCGGAAGCAACACGGACGCACCAAGCATCCAAAGCACGATCACAATCAGACTGCGCATACTGCAAATTACAAATCGGCGCAGTAGTTTCCAAATACACTAACTCGCTGGACGAGAAAAGAAACCGCTGTTCTAGTCTCCCGGATTACTAAAGTCAACGGATTCCGCCCACCAAAGCTCCAGCATCATCTGATCGATGCAACGCAATGTTTTCTGAAGGTCTTTATCGGTAAAATCCACAGGGACTTTTTTGCCGTCAAACGTTTGTGTGATGATCGGCGGATTAGTAAGAATGATCGTTGTGACCTTGTCATGATAGGTCAGTAATTTCTCATCGAAACTTTCCGCATTCGGGTATTTCGCGGAATAGGCGTCATAATCCGCGTGGTGTTCCTGGAGAACGATCTTGATCACTGACGAATCCTTAAACCAGACTTTTTGCGCACTGTAACCGAATTCGGCTCCGTAGGTCGCATCGATGTACTGCAGTTTTCCTTTCTGACTGTAGCCGTATAATCCACCGCCACAAGATGACATTTCCGGATAAGAGATCTTTTTCAGCTGACGAGCTTTCTGGAGCTTGTCGATGGCCGTCACCTGTTTCCTGATCACATCAGCGCTGTATGTTTTCCGGTGATTCATCCGAACGGTATTGCCGGCTGTATCGAGCAGGTACCAATCATTTCCCAGGTAAGAATAGTGTTCACCGTCGTAGACTTTATCGCAATTGTCGCAAACCCACGACGTGCCTCTGAAAAACGGCTCAGCGAACCTAAAACGCGATTCGATAACCACAGCACCCGTTTCAGCATTCGCAAAACCGATCTTATCGTCTTTCACGATGCGGAACAAACCGTCCGAAACGTAATCGGGACCGTTGTCGTAAGCCAGCACTTCATACATGATCTGTTCGTTCCGATCGATGGCAACGAAGCCCATTTCCGGGTGCAGCACAATTCCATATGTGCGAAAAGTATCGGAAAAGCATAAAGTGTATTTCCCTTGCGGAATCATGGTTTCGCCGCGCTCGTTTACGTAGCCGCATTCATCGTTATCGTTGCAGGAACGGATCCAGTAATCGGATGTTTGCGCCACTAGCTGAAAAGCGGCGAACAGAAAAAAGGTAAAGAGGATGGTTGATCGCATGGCCGTTATTTGTTTCCAATTTAATCAAATTCCACACAAAAAAAAGCGGGCCCGATGAACCCGCTTTCTGTTTGTATCGAAAAAACTAGTTTCCGCCGAGTCGGCCNNAGCTGCGACAGTGCATTTGCCTGCTCGGGCGAAAGGTTTTCCAGGATTTCGGTCACGTTGCCGTTTCCTCCCGAAACACCGCTGAGCAGATCTTCGAGCACGCCCGGATCGAGCGGTGTTCCGCCGCCTAACCCGTTGAGGATATTGGTAACTGCCGGCAATTCCTGCAGCAATGACGGATGCAGTTTTCCAAGCGCATCCGGAAGCGAGAGAACGCCCTGCAATGCTTCCGTATACGTTCCCTGGCTGAGCAGCTGCATTTTCATGGCCGATCCTTTTTCATTGGTCTTGATGATGTCGAGAATCGGATCTTCCAGGTTGATTTCCTGGTAAATCAGGATATGATCGCCTTCGAAACGAATCAGCGGCAAGCTCCAGAACGATTCCGGATCGAGCTGATTACCACTGGCCGTTTGCAGGTTTTGCAGGAACTCGCGGACCTTTTGCGAATCGGCGCGTAGAGCCGGCTCATGGAAAGCCGTTTCGATCAGCAAGCCAAGGTAGTACACAGCGTTGTCATTGATGTGACGGTACAACGGATTGGATTTCGGATTGGCGATCGCAAACTCGGCCACCAGCGTAAAGGTTTCGCTGTCGGTCGATCCTCCGGTGTTTGTAAACACGGTCATATCCACGGAAAGCAGATCGGCATCGAAATAGCGCAGCTGCGTGGTGTTGTTATCGAAGGTTGTCTTCACGCCGATGCGACGTACTTTCAGCGCTCCGACACCGAGTACCGGCGCATCGTCGAGCGTGAGTGCCGCCACGAGATCGCCGATCAATCCCGTATCGTCTGTAGCAACCACACGGTTGAAACGGATACGGCCCGTTGCCTGGCTTCTTCCTGCCTGCAGTCGAACGGTCGTCTGAGTCGTTTCGGCTTCCTCGTCATTCGGGTCGACACGAAGAATCAGCGTTCCGCTCGCACTGACCTGCGATTCGTAGAACACGGTAAATTCGAGCTCGCGCACACCGATGTTCTCAATGGCAAGCTGTCGGTTCACGATTTCGCGAAGCTGTCCGTAATGGCGGCCCAGCGAGCGATCAAGCAGGTAGGGCTCGAAAATGCGGCGGTAATTCACGATTTCTTCCTCGTTGAAGACATCGAGCTGTAGAAATTGGTTATCGAACGAACGTACCGGCAAGCCCAGCTCATTGATGATCTGCTGAAGATCTTCCGGCGAAAGGTCCAGTCCCGGCAACAGATCGGCAATCGGAATCCGCGGACGGAAAGTTTCCACGTCGAAGATCTTGATGGAACGGATCTCGATCACTTCCTCGATGATGGTGTTCACCACGTAATTTTCGTACAGCGCCCAGCGGGTGAGGTTGGCCGCCGCGGAAAGTAACGGCGAAATGGCATCGGTAGCCGTATTCAGCGTGCTTTGCACAAGCTTTTTCGCATCGAGCGTGCGTTTGATCGCATTGTTCACGATCTGTTTCACCGATTGCAAGCTGGTATTGATATCGATCGAGGTGCTGAGGTTGCTCGATACTTTCGAATTGGATGTCAGCGTATGCGAAACGTCGGCTGCTGCAG
>DJFN01000117.1 GCA_002432085.1 Flavobacteriales bacterium UBA5871 | reverse complement strand
GTAAGCAAGCCATCGTTCCGATCGCGAACCGTGCTGTTCCGATCATTGCCGACGAATACGTGGAAATGGAATTCGGAACGGGCTGTCTGAAAGTGACGCCGGCCCACGACGTGAACGACTACGAGCTCGGGAAAAAATACAACCTCGAGACCATCGATATTTTCCACGACAACGGAATCGTGAGNNTGAACGAAAACGGCTTGCATTATGCAGGCAAAGACCGTTTCGAAGTACGGAAAGAAATCGCGCAGGAGCTCGACGACAAAGGCTACCTCGTGAAAGTGGAAGACCACATTAACAAAGTAGGTTTTTCCGAGCGCACGGATTCGGTGATCGAGCCGCGTCTGTCGCTGCAATGGTTCGTGGACATGAAACAGCTGTCCAAGCCGGCGCTTGAGAACGTAATGAACGGCAATATCCAGTTCCACCCGGATAAACTGAAGAATACGTACCGTCACTGGATGGAAAACGTGAAGGACTNNATTTCGCGCCAGCTGTGGTGGGGACACCGCATTCCGGCGTTTTTCTACGGTTCCGGATCGGAAGATTTCGTAGTAGCTAAAACGGCTGAAGAGGCACTTGTTGCTGCCCGTACGAAATCCGGTAATGTCAATTTACAGACCAGCGATCTGAAACAGGACGAAGACGTACTTGATACATGGTTCTCTTCCTGGCTTTGGCCGATTTCGGTTTTCAACGGACTGACGCAACCCGGAAATCCGGAGATCAAGTACTATTATCCGACCAACGACCTGGTGACGGCTCCGGAGATCATGTTCTTCTGGGTAGCGCGTATGATCATTGCCGGCTACGAATACATGGACGAATTGCCGTTCCGCAATGTTTACTATACCGGTATCGTTCGCGACAAACTTGGGCGCAAAATGTCGAAATCACTGGGCAACTCTCCGGATCCGATCGAATTGATCGAAAAATACGGTGCCGATGGGGTTCGTATGGGCATTCTGATCTCTTCGCCGGCCGGAAACGATTTGCCGTTCGACAGCAGCCAGTGTGAACAGGGACGTAACTTTACCAATAAAATCTGGAACGCGTTCCGATTGGTAAAATCCTGGGAAGTGAAACCGATCGAGCAGCCGAAAGCAGCCGAAAAAGCGATCGAATGGTTTGGTGAGCGCTACAACCGCGAGCTGGCCAATATCAACGACCTGATGGCAAAATTCCGCATCAGTGAAGCGCTTATGGCGATCTACAAGCTGGTTTGGGACGATTTCTGCTCCTGGTACCTCGAAATGGTAAAACCGGGCTACGAGCAGCCGATCGATCCGGCTACGCTGGAAGCAACGATCACCTTCTTCGAAGATTTGCTGCGCGTGATCCACCCGTTCATGCCGTTCGTAACCGAAGAGATCTGGCACCTGCTGCGCGATCGCAAAGACGGCGAGGATATCATTATCGCCAGCTGGCCGATGGTAAAAACAGGCAGCAGCGACGTTGTGGAACAATTCAGTATCGCCGAAGAAGTGATTACGAATATCCGCAACATCCGCAAGCAGCACAACATCGCGAATAAAGTACGCATCGAGCTCTTTGTAAAGGAAAACAACAAGATCAACGAAGCGTTCGATCCGGTGATCATTAAAATGGGGAACCTGTCGCAGCTCGAATATGTGAAGGAAAAGCCGTCAAACGCGAACTCTTTCCTTGTTCAGGCCAACGAATACTTTGTGCCGTTTGGTGATTCGGTAGATGTTACAGCTGAAAAAGCGAAAATGGAAGAAGAGCTGAATTACACGCGCGGCTTCCTGCAAAGCGTTCAAAAGAAGCTGCAGAACGAAAAATTCGTAGCCGGAGCGCCGGAGCAGGTGATCGCTGTTGAGCGCAAGAAAGAGGCAGATGCTTTACAGAAGATTGCTATTCTGGAAGAGAAAATGGCTTCATTGAATTAAGCAAGGCCCAACCCCGCGAATTTGCATATAAAAATAAACGCCGCAGTAGTTTTACTGCGGCGTTTTTGCTGCTCTTCCGGAGCTGTTATTGGTATACTTTTACGTTCGATCCGTCTTCGTAGACATAGATCACGAGGCCGGGCGTATTGGCGTCTACTTCCTGTCCCATGAGGTTGATAACTTTCACCACCGGGATTTCTTTCATGGAATTGTCGATCGTTACCATGTCTTCCAACACGTGTTTTTCGCCATTGAGATCGGTTTGCGTAATGCGGTAGTAATTGATCTTCGAGCGTGAAGGCGTACTGTGCACCAGCGTATAGGATTGCTTCACTTCGGAATTTCCCTGTGATTTTACCGTTCCGACGGATGTCCACGAGCCGAATTCGGGATCGGTCGTCCATTCGATGTCGAAATAATCGTTGTCTTTTTCGGTTTGCGTTACCCACTGCAGCACGTTTTCATTGCCGACGCGCTTACCATCGAACCAGCTGAGCTCGATCGGAAGCACGACGTTACACACCACATCGAAGTCGGTTATTTTTACACCGGCATACACCCAGCTGAAATCCGACTGAAAGTTAAAGCGGAAACGAATGTTGTTGCTGGTTGGCAAAATGATCGGCGGAATGGTCGTTCCGGCTCCGAAGTTGCCTGTCCAGCCCACACCCACACCATACGNNCATACGGATTGATCCAAGTGGCCCCGTTATCGAGCGAATAGTAAATGAACAGGAAATCGTACAAGTACTCGATGTTGCCATTCGCGGTGAAAGTGACTGAAATCGTACTGGCATTCGCACAAGAAGCATTGATCGATCCAGACGTGTAGGTCGTGTTCATGTTATTGGCATAAACACCGGCACAGTTGGTCGTTACAACGGTACAGCCAGGTCGCCATTGAAGCGGACCGACATTTGTCCAGCCCGGATCGGCAGTCGTCGGCCAGGTATAAGGAAGTTGTCCGAAGGCAGCCATCGATCCGAAAACCGCTGCCAAAAGAGTGAGAAGTGTTTTCATAGCTGTTTCAGTTGTGCTTTGGGTAAGAATTTGTTGCGGGCAAGCAACGTAACAATCAGTCCCTGCTCATTGACGAACGTGAAATCGATCGATTCGCGCCGCAATTCTTCGTAAACGGACACGTCAAAATCTTCGGGAATAAATCCCGGCAGGCTGGAAGCATCTACTGTATAGCTTTGACAGTAGTAGTAAGTCACCGAAGTGCGTTTTTCCGCAGGCATCTGGTCCAGTTCATCCGCTGTGAAATGTCGCAGAATACGCGGGTCGTAATCAAAAGTTTGCTGTCCATATACCATGTGGCATACCAGCAAAAGCGTAGTAGCTATTAAGCATTTCATAAAAGTAGGTTAACTGTGTGAGTCAGGACGAATAAACTCATTTTAAGCGCAATAAGCTTTTCAAAAAAACAATCGCCCGGGTTAAACGATCAAAACAGCCTTCAGAATGAAAATCAGCTCATTTTCCGCCTTACGATTAACTAATATTTTTCACGCGTAACATTGTCATTGTTAAATGATTACAGTTAAAACGGTTTAGCAAAATCTGTGAAAACAACTGTTAAAAACGGCTCTATTTTCAGGATTTTACACAAACAGATGTTTCTTGAGGTGAATTTCACTCACAGTGTTACAATTGATCTGTTTATTAGCTATTTACAACAGAAAACCGGAAAACCAGGGTGCATGCAGCTTTCAGCTTATTTCGGCTGTCTGGACGACGTCACCGGGTAACACAAACAGTATTTTTCCACCGGCTGTGCAAGCGCTGAAATATTGAGATTATCGGATGCTTTGGAAACATCCATCACCGTACCGTTTTTCATCAGCAGGTTGATGTTCTGATGGCTCTGGCTATAGGCGTTGTTCGAAAGCAATTCGGAATACACGAAATACTTTACTTCTTCGTCATTCAAGGCGTATTGCTGACGGGCCATTTCCTGTTCGAACAGAATACGGTCGGGACTGAACGGCTCTTTAGCTATTTCGACCTTGTGCAAACGACGGTTCACAATGTTCTGCGATAAAATAGACAGCACCTTGTCCGGATGCTGCTGCCAGACCTTGATCGCGCCCATGATGTCGTAATCGTCGAGCTGGGCAAAGGTTTCGAGCACATTCGGATCGCTGGCAAAATCGGCTTTCGTTACATCGCGCTGCATGAAATAGAGCAATGCCGGACTTGCAAAAACGGTTTCGCCGCGTTTTACCAGTTCTTTCGCCCGACGGAGCACGTTGATGAGCATCAATTCCGCGCTTACGGCGGTTTTATGGAGATACACCTGCCAGTACATCACGCGGCGCGCCACCAGGAATTTTTCGATCGAATAAATGCCTTTTTCTTCCACGACCAGCTGATTGTTGTGCACGTTCAGCATTTCGATAAGGCGCTCCGTTCCGATGATTCCTTCCGAAACGCCGGTAAAAAAGCTGTCGCGGCTCAGGTAATCGAGCCGGTCCATATCCAGCTGACTCGAAACGAGCTGGTACAAAAAAGTTTTGGGATAACGATTGCCGAAAATCAGCAGCGCGCGCTCGAGGTCGTCCCTACCCTCTTCCAGCTCATTTGCCAGTCGTTCCAGGAAAAAAGCCGAGATCTGCTCGTGGCTCACACCGCTCACGATATCGTATTCCAGCGCGTGACTAAACGGCCCGTGGCCGATATCATGCAATAAAATCGCTACCAGCGCCGCACGTTCTTCTTCCGGAAGGATCTCGTGACCTTTTCTCCGGATAGAGCCAATCGCCTGCTGCATCAGGTGCATAGCGCCGATTACATGGTGAAAACGCGTGTGTAAAGCGCCCGGATAAACGAGATGCGTCATGCCCAGTTGCTTGATCCTTCTCAAACGTTGTACGAACGGATGTTCGACCAGGTCGAAAATGAACGTATCCGGTATTGTTATAAAACCATAAACCGGGTCGTTGATGATTTTCTTTTTGTTATTTCGCTGGACAGTTGTTCGCAATTGAATACTTTTATAT
This sequence comes from Flavobacteriales bacterium UBA5871, assembly GCA_002432085.1. GTDB lineage: Bacteria > Bacteroidota > Bacteroidia > Flavobacteriales_D > Crocinitomicaceae > Fluviicola. The sequence goes on along the minus strand of DJFN01000117.1, from coordinate 287 downwards.
TCGGGCAACTCAAAGCTAATTATTCTTATTGATATGCAGGCAAAGATTCTCTGGGCAGACGACGAAATGGAATTCCTGAAACCGCACGTGCTGTTCCTCGAAGGAAAGGATTATCACGTTGAAATGGTTAACAATGGTTCTGAAGCAGTCGAAAAGTGCCAGGAAAACATTTACGACATCGTTTTTCTCGACGAGAACATGCCTGGTATTTCAGGACTGGAAGCGCTGGCACGCATCAAGGAATCGCATCCGCAGCTGCCGGTCGTGATGATCACCAAAAGTGAAGA
>DJFN01000249.1 GCA_002432085.1 Flavobacteriales bacterium UBA5871 | reverse complement strand
CCCGAGGTTCGTGGGCAAGTATGGCTTGACTCATGAGCTCATAATCCGCGAAGCATTGTAACCGAAATGGTTCTTGAACGCATTCGAAAAATGCGAAAAGTTCTCAAAGCCAACCTGCAAATAAACATCCGAAGGCTTGCGGCCCGTTTGCAACAGATCATGCGCCTCCGCGAGCCGTTTTTGCTTCAGCCATTTCTCGGGCGATTCTCCGAATATCCTCGAGAAATCGCGCTTGAATGTCGAAAGACTTCTTCCTGAAAGTCTGGCAAACTCCATCATCGGAATGTTGAATAGGAAGTTTTTCTGCATAAAAGCTTCCAGGTCGATCTTGAACGGCTGACTGAAATCGAACAGAAAAGCCGAAAACGACGGTGCCATCTGCAACAGCAGCTCGATCGCCTCCCGGGTTTTGATCGTGGCCATTTTCGGCGTGAAATAATCCGGCTGGTCGAAGTAGGGCAGCATCGACTGGAAAAATCCGCCCAGGAACGATTGGTTGGGAATTTCCACCAGTGGATTTCCCGTAAACCGTTCCTGAGCGGTAATGTTGTTTTGCAGGGCGTATTCCCGCAGGATGGGCTCCGTGAGAAAAATGGTGAACGACTTAAACGGTCGGCCATCCGGTGAAGGATGCTTGCGCGTTTTCAGCAACGTGTTTTTCCGCATGATCCCCATGTCGCCTTCTTCGAAAAAGCGAATACCTTCTGGAGTCATGATCTCCATTTTACCGGAGATGATAATGCTCAGCGCGTGGTGATGTACGAGCTGTTCGGTCCCGAAATGCTGATCGTGAACACACGAGAACAGCATATTTTCCTGCAAGGTCTCCGCCATTATTTCGGTAGTTGACTTAATAAAATACGGTCCATCGTTCTGTCGCCCACCCAGCGGCGGAAGAACAACGCCGGTTTAGCCATGTAGCCGCCCGAATAGCGCGTTTTAGGTCTGGAAGCTGCGATCGCTTTCGAAACGAGGCGCGAGATCACTTCCGGCTCGGCATTTTTGGCAATGGTTTTTCCAAACGCTTCCTTGAATTTATTCGCCATGTCGCTGTAAGCGGTGTTCGCCGTTGTTTTCAGCAGGTTATCGTAAGCGATATCGGCCCATTCCGATTTCACACCACCCGGCTCGATCACGATCACGTCGATCCCGAACGGCTTGACTTCCGTGCGCAGACTATCGCTCATGCCTTCCACGGCGAATTTACTGGCGTGGTACCAGGCTCCGAAAGGCGTGGCGATCTTCCCGCCGATGGAAGAAATATTGATGATCTTTCCGCTTTTCTGTTTGCGCATGTGTGGCAGGACCAATTGCGTCATGCGCGCCAGGCCGAATACGTTCACCTCCAGCTGACGTTTCGCTTCTTCTATCGGGATATCCTCGATCGTTCCGTAAGAACCGTAGCCGGCATTGTTCACCAGGACATCCACGCGGCCTTCCTGCCGGATAATTTCCGCTACGCACTGCTGCATCGATTCGTCGTCGGTCACATCCAGCGGAAGCGTTTTCACACCGTATTGGTTCAGATCGGACAACAGCTCAACGCGTCGTGCAGCACCATATATTATATGTCCTTCTTTGGCCAGGTCGCGGGCGAAGACTTTTCCCATTCCGGACGAAGCACCTGTAATCAGTATCACTTTTTTCATAATCAGCTATTTGATAAGACAAAGTTGCGGCAGATCTGACACAATTGTTTTGCTGAACGGCTCAAAATAATTTGCTCAGCGGCTCAAGTTACACAAAGTCGTATGGAATTACAATGCGTTCGGCTTACAGATACGAGTGCGACAAGAAAGAGCGATCGGCCGCAAAGCCTTTCTGACTCCCCTGTTAAGGGTATTTGCACTGGAAGTCAACCGGAATCCATCGTTTTCCACGCTTGCAGCTTTCAGCATAAATAGTATCTTTCGCATTGCTAAATTAAAACTGAGGGAACCCATGAAGAAGGCATTGATAATTGACGACGAGCAACGCACCCGTGAGCTGATAGCCAAAATGATCGAATCTTTCGATATGGACATCGAAGCCATTCCGAAAGGAGAGAACGTGAAATCGGGTATCGAAGCGATCAAAGAGATCCAGCCCGACCTGGTGTTCCTCGATATCCAGATGCCCGACGGAACCGGTTTCGACCTTCTGAAAGCGCTGCCGGAGAAAAACTTCGAAGTGATCTTCATTACCGCTCACGAAGAGTTTGCGATCAAAGCCATCAAATTCAGCGCGCTGGACTACATCCTCAAGCCGGTCGATCCGGAAGAGCTGCGTGCCGCTCTGGAACGTGCTCTCGAAACTATGAACGAGCCCAAAGAAGAAGAGCCTCAGTTCGAAGCCCTGCAGCACAACATTCAGCCGAATCAAAAAAGACGCTTAGTCTTGAAAACCCAGGAAAGCGTTCATGTCGTCGAGCTGGACCATATCATCCGTTGCGAAGCCGACCGTAACTATACATCGTTCTATTTAACGGGTGGGAAAAAGATTCTTGTATCGCGCACGCTCAAAGATTACGAGACGCTGCTGGCCGGACACAACTTCCTCCGCGTGCAGCAATCGCACCTCATTAACCTCAATTTCGTGGATCGTTACGACAAAGGAAATGGCGGTGCTGTAGTGATGAAAGACGGTTCTGAAGTGCCGTTATCGCCTGCAAAACGTGAAATTTTCTTCCAGATTCTTGAAAACCTGTGATGCCGTTCGCCGGTTAAAAGGAAATATTCATTCAAAGAGTCTATTTATTCATTCGTCGAATAATGGTTCCGATTCATCTATATCTTAGTAATGGAAATAAGGAGAAATGGAATCAGGTTGTTTTCTAAGTTAGGTTAAAGTTGAAACGGGAAACACTGCATTGGAGAGGCAGTTTTTTCATTTTCTAGTTTTATTGAAAGAGTATACAGTTCTATCTATCCGTTCAAAACTTTAGCGTAAGCTTTAAAAGCCTTAGAAACAACCTGATTTTCATTACTTAGTTTGCATACTGCTCTACACACCATACACAAACTAAAACACTACTAACAGAAGGGTTCTGTCACACGCGGAACCCTTGTCTTTTAAACAAATTTCCGTTTATATTTTTTTGAGTATTATTGAAACCGATCACCGGCTTCAATCCACCCATTTCAGTTAAATTTGCTCAAAATGGCCGTTATGGACACAACTGAATTTACATTGGTCGAAAAGGAAAGCATCGGTACGCTGCATTTCCCTCATGAAGAGATTCTGCGCAATGAAAGCGAGCGGAAAATCCGCACACAAGTAATTGATCGTGCAATTTCGCTCGGAAATTTGGAACATTACAAAGTAAAGATTTACTTTGCCGACGACACTGGTGAAAAACTCGTGAACACGACCATCTGGGCAGTAACCGATCAAGCCATCGTATTGAAACAGAATGTCGTAATTCCGATACACCGGATCATCAAATTAGAAATATAACAACGCATGTCTAAGAAAAAGTCGATCATTAGTTACGATAAGCTGACCATCGAACAGAAAAAGCAATTGCTCATGGCTTTCCCGGATGGCTTTGCCGGTTCCATGACCAAGATGAACAATCCGATAACCGGTGAGGTGATGGATGCGCTGCTTTGGGAAACAGATGAAATTATTTACCTGGTAAAACTGCCGAAGCAAAACCTCCGTCCGGCTACCGTGGATGACGATGACGACGATTTCGAGGACGAAGAATTTGACAAATTCGACGGCAAAGGAGATGAAGACGACTCTGTCGATGACGAAGAAGAAGACAACTACGGCGACGATCCTGTCGACGAAGAAGAAAGCGACGACGAGGATTAATCCGCATCAGATATAACGAACGCTCCTGCCAACCGGTAGGGGCGTTTTTGTTTTAAATAACCGCAATTGAATCAAAAGAGCAAAGATTTATATCTCACTGCATTTCCCTTTGCCTCTTTGTGGTGAACATGCAGCATTCATGTAGAAAAAACCTGTAATTTTCCACCGTGAAATCCGACGAAAGAACAGCAGAAGAAAAAAGCAGCAACCGCAAAAAGTGGCTCAAGCGCTTTGGCATTGCCGGTTTTTTGTTTTTCCTCATCAAAGGGCTGGTTTGGATTGCCATCGCCCTGTTCGCCTGGAAAGGCTGTAATTCCTGATCTATGGATGCGCTGCTGCAACAGCTCGCCGCATTGGCCACCGAGAAAAAGATAGCCCGCAACGCTTTCCTGGTCACCGAAGGACAAGTCGATCAGCACATTTATTTCATCAAAACCGGCGCCGTTCGCGTTTTCCTGCAAACCGAATTCGAGGAAATGACCATCCGTTTCGGCTACAAAGATTCCATTATCACTTCATTGTCGTCGTTTCTCAATGGCGCGCCGTCCGAGTTCTACGTTCAGGCCATGCGATCAACCACGCTGGGCGTGATCACCAAAAAACAGTTCTTCGACTTTATCGGTGACAACGAAGAGCGCAGACAATGGTACGTGCGTTTGCTCGAAAACCTCGTGAGCCAGCAACTGGAGCGTGAGATCGATCTACTCACACCATCGCCGTCGGAGCGCCTGCAGCGCGTGCTGGACCGCAGTCCGCAATTATTCCGTGAAGTGCCGCTGAAATACATCGCTTCCTACCTCCGCATGACGCCGGAAACACTCAGCCGGATCCGCGGCACGAATTCCTGAAATACAGCTTTAATGGCTTCCCACGAATGCACGAATTAACATTCAGCCTTAATCAGATTGAGGCAATAATTTGTTTTCTGCTATAAAAAACACAGTACATTTCGTGATCCGCCGTGGGCGGATATTAGCTCTTAATTTTAAGCCAGCACGTAAAAAATTCGTGCATTCGTGGGAAAAGAAAATCCCAAAGCGGCTTTCAATTCTTGATTCCCGTCAATGTTTAGGGATCAAGCTTGACGGAACTTTGTGCTGTCTAAAAACAGTACGTCATGAATACCTCTTCTCAGCAGCTTCTCAGCGAGCTCATCGCACAAACAGAAAAGGCCACGGCCACCGTACGCGCTTACCGCGATCTTTCCAGTGAACAGCTGAATTTCAAACCGGGTCCGGAAAGCTGGAGTATCCTCGAATGCCTCGAGCACCTGAACCTTTACGGCGATTTCTACCTGCCTGAAATGGAACGGCGTATCCTGGCCGCAAAACCGGTGAGCAATCCCGGCATTTTCCGAAGCGGCTTGATCGGAAATTACTTCGCTAACCTGATGAAACCCGGTAAAAAGATGAAAAAAATGCAGTCGCCGAAGGACAAGAATCCCGTTCACGCACAATCGACGCTTTCAGCCGCAACGATCGATCGTTTCCTGAAACAGCAGGATCATTTGCTGCGACTCTTGCAGNNTGCAGCTGGCGAAAAAAGTAGATCTGACGCGCACTAAAACGGCCATTTCCATCTCAAAAATGATCAAATTAAGATTGGGAGATACGTTCCGGTTCTACGTGTACCATATCGAGCGTCACGTAGCGCAAGCCGAAAAACTGAAATAGGAATGCAGAATTAGCAATTATAAATTATCAAG
>DJFN01000138.1 GCA_002432085.1 Flavobacteriales bacterium UBA5871 | reverse complement strand
TTGGGCATTATGAATGGTGAGTATAGAAGGTATGGATGATAATGACCTGTACTTGAAACAATGCTTCGACATGAAGGGGATCAGTGCAGTGTGGTGATCGTGTACATGTAAAACATCCGGCTTTTTTTCCCAGGTACTTACCCAGTCGAGCACAGCGATCTGGAAAGCCGTGAATCTTTCATCGTCATCATCATAACCGTAAACTTTTTCACGATCGAGTAATCCGTTAATATCGATCAGGTATAATTCAAACCCGAGTTTATCTGATCTTTCCCTGATAACCGTGAATTCAAACCACCAGTTGCCAAGGTTGGTGTAGCCCTTATGAACTACATCCCATTCATTCTGATAAAGAAACTTTGTTCGGTACATTGGCATTACAACCTTTGCATAATGCCCGCTTTGATTAAGATATTTCGGAAGTGCGCCAACCACATCGCCTAAGCCACCTGCCTTCGCTACCGGATAACATTCAGCGCTTACATGTAATATATCCATTCAATTTTTTTATACGCAGTTGGTTCTTATTTAATTATCAATTGAATTTAGGAAGAATTGCTAATGTATCAATCGCGGATGAAAAAATTTTTATGCTGCGAAATAGTTGTTATTTTCAGCGCCTCTTTCAAACAAACTGCTCTCATGAATCAAACTAAGCAACCAACTAACACAGGTGCACTGGCTACATTAGTGATCGTTTTCTTTTTCTGGGGATTCATTGCCGCCGGCAACAGTATTTTCATTCCGTTTTGCAAGCATTACTTCGGGCTCGACCAGTTCCAGAGCATGCTCATCGATTTTGCATTCTACTTCGCTTACTATATCGGTGCGCTGGTGCTGTTCACCTTTGCATCGCTTTCCGGGAAAGACCTCGTGGGCTCGTGGGGTTACAAGCGCAGTATCGTTTACGGTTTGCTGTTCTCCTCACTGGGTGCCATCGCGATGATCATTTCCGTTTACATGAACGTATTCTCCGGAATGCTCTTCGGCCTTTTTATCGTGGCGCTCGGATTTTCGCTTCAGCAAACCTCCGCCAACCCGTTTATGATCTCGCTCGGCGACGAAGCTACCGGAAGTAACCGTATCAGCTTCGGTGGTTCCATCAACAGCCTCGGAACGTCGATCGGCCCTATTATCATTGCGCTTTCGTTGTTCGGAACCGCTTCGGCGATCAGCGACGAAATGATCGAATCGCTCAGCCTCACGAAGATCATTATTCTGTATGGCGCTGTCGGCTGTCTTTTCCTCGGTGTAGCGGCGTTATTCGGTTTTTCAAAGAGTGTTCCACGTGGCGTTTTTACCGAACAGCCCGAAAAAGCGAAACGTGCGCTGGGAACTTTGCTCGTAATCACCGGTTTCATCGTAGCAACACAGGCGCCGGTTTTCAACAGCTACCGCTCCGACGAGCAGAAACAGCTGAACGAGATCAGCGGGGCCATCGATGAGCTTTCGTACGACGCAAACAACAAGCTCATTCCATTAGGTGAAATGGCACCGGAACAGCAACGGACCTTCGATATGCTCCATGTTGAATACATGAAAATATCCAAGCCGCTTGAGAATGAACGTTTACTTTGGCTGAGCGGCGGTCTGGCTGCTATTCTCGGCGGATTGTTATTCGCGCATTTCCGTGGTGCGCAGAAAAAAGAAGGCTGGGGAGCGATGCAGTTTCCGCAGCTCACGCTTGGCATGCTGGCCATTTTCGTTTATGTAGGCGTTGAAGTGGCCATAGGCAGCAACCTCGGCGAATTATTGAAAAAGAAGGAATTCGGTGGCTATTCGTCTTCACAGATCACGCCCTTCATTTCCATGTACTGGGGCAGCTTGATGATCGGTCGCTGGGGGGGTTCCATCAGCGTCTTCAAGCTTAGCGAGACGACAAAGCTCGTATTGCGTTTCATCGTTCCGCTCATCGCATTCGGCGTCGTGCTCGGTTTTACGAAAATAGCCGGCTACAATATCGATCCGCTTTATTGGTACATCGTCTGCGTGGCCATCCAGATCGTAGCCTTCTTTGCAACGAAAGACAAGCCGGCCCTTACGCTTACAGTCTTCGGTATTCTTGGAACGGCAGCAACCATCATCGGTATGACCACTACCGGGATAACGGCTGTTTACGCCTTCCTGAGTGCAGGCTTGTTCTGCTCCATCATGTGGCCGTGTATTTTCTCCCTTTCACTTGCCGGATTGGGCAAATTTCAGGCACAGGGCTCGGCGTTTCTCGTGATGATGATTCTTGGTGGCGCGATTATTCCGCCATTGCAGGCCAAGCTGGTCGACATCATGGGTATCCAGCCTTCGTTCTTCGTGGGCACGATCTGCTTCCTGTACATTACGCTTTTCGCAGTTTACGTGAATCGTTTGCTGAAGAAACAAGGCGTTTCGCTGGATCAGGCTGAAGGTTCGCACTGATCGTGGGACTGAAAAAATACCTTCCGTTTGAGCGCTACAGCATTACCACGGCGCTGAAACCGCACGAGATCCGTGAGCGGCTGCAAAGTCGGATGGCGCATTCCCGGCTGCTCATTTCACGTGGCGACGATGCTTACGAAGGCAAAGTGACCGAGGAACAATTCAAGATCAATCGCATTATCGGTTACCGCAACTCTTTTCTGCCTATTATCGAAGGCAAAATTTTACCTGCCGGTCCGCTGACACAGGTTGATATCAAAATGCGTATGCACCTGTTCGTAACCGTATTCTTCGGAATATGGATGGGAATGGTGGCTGTTGTTTGTCTCGTTCTGTTATTGATATGGTTCTTTCCTTTCCCTTGGCAGGAAAGGCAATTCAATCCTTCGATGCTGATTCCGTTCGGAATGCTGGTATTCGGCTGGGCACTGACTTTTTTCGCGTTTAAATTCGAAAGCCGGCGCTCGAAAGCGTTCCTGAATGAGTTGTTGAAGCCAGTTTGAGCAACTAAGCAAGTGCTGGTTAGTTTCCGGATCCTAATCTAAATTCAATCTAAATAACATTGGGGTGAACAACGGGCGCGTCTAGCCATTAACTTTGCATGGTGTTAGCTAAATTTAACAAGTTATGAGCAAATCGGCTTTATTGACTTCCTCAATTGCCAAGAAATACTGGATGGCACTTACGGGGTTGTTCCTCTGTACCTTCCTGGTGGGCCACCTTATCGGAAATCTTCAATTGATCCTCAAAACCGGCGAAGAAGGCAGAAGGGCGTTCAACGAATATGCTTACTTCATGCAGCACAACATTTTCATAAAAGTGTTGTCCTACATAACATACATTTCCATTCTTTTCCATGCGATAGATGGTTTGTGGCTGGCGTTCCAGAACAAGAAAGCACGTCCGGTGAAATATGCCTACAACCGTCCGGGTACCAATTCATCCGGCGCTTCACGCAATATGGCTATTCTCGGAACACTGATCCTGGTGTTCATCGTGATGCACATGGTCAACTTCTGGGCGAAAATGCACTTCTCGCATATTCCGTTGCATACAACCAATAAAACAGTTGATATGACTGTTGGCTACGATGAAATGGGTCAGGAAGTGAGAAGAAAAATCAACTTCGAATATGTTCTGACAACTGCCGGCACTTATCAGGAAGTTAAGGCAACCGACCTTGAGACCGGTAACACGTCCGATATGATGGAGGTGAAAGACGGAACGATGCTTTACAATCTGGAAAAATCGGGTGAGCGTAACGCCAACGGTTTGAAAGCCGGCGAAGGCTATAAAGATCTTCACTCTGTTGTAATGGGTTTCTTCGGTCAGAAGAAAGAAGGCTTCCCGGTTAACTCGCTCGCACTGTGGGCAACAATCTTCTATACGATCTCCATGATCGTGCTGGCCTTCCACCTCTGGCATGGATTTGCTGCGGCGTTCCAGTCGCTCGGTTTGCGTCACAAGCGCTACACGCCGGCGATCGCTTTCCTCGGTAAGACATTTGCGATCATCATTCCATTGCTGTTTGCGATCATCCCGGTGCTGTTGTACCTTCAAATAGAGCTTTAAACCCATTCTCATTTAAAACAATCGACATGTCAGTTTTAGATTCGAAAATACCGGAAGGTTCCATCGCTGAAAAATGGACCAACCACAAAAACCACCTCAAGCTGGTTGCGCCAAACAACCGTCCGAAGATCGATGTGATCGTTGTAGGAACAGGTCTGGCAGGTGCATCTGCAGCAGCGTCGCTGGGTGAAATGGGCTACAATGTAAAAGCATTCTGCTTCCAGGATTCACCGCGCCGTGCACACTCCATCGCTGCACAGGGTGGTATCAATGCAGCTAAAAATTACCAGAACGACGGCGACAGTATTTACCGCCTGTTCTACGATACGATCAAAGGAGGCGACTACCGCGCTCGTGAGGCCAATGTGCACCGCCTGGCGGAAGTTTCCGGAAATATCATCGACCAGTGCGTGGCGCAAGGTGTTCCGTTCGCTCGCGAATACGGAGGTTTGCTCGACAACCGTTCCTTCGGTGGAACGCAGGTACAGCGTACATTCTACGCAGCCGGTCAGACAGGTCAGCAGCTCTTGCTCGGAGCCTACTCTGCGCTTTCCCGCCAGATCGGTCTCGGTCGCGTACAGATGTACAATCGTCATGAAATGCTCGATATCGTTAAAGTCGATGGAAAAGCACGCGGAATCATCGCCCGGAACCTGATCACAGGTGAGATCGAGCGCCACTCTGCACACGCGGTGATCTTGTGTACAGGTGGATACGGAAACGTTTACTTCCTTTCGACCAACGCTATGGGGTCTAACGTAACTGCGGCCTGGAAAGCTCACAAGCGTGGTGCATTCTTCGCGAATCCTTGCTACGTTCAGATTCACCCGACCTGTATCCCGGTTCACGGAACCAATCAGTCGAAGCTGACGTTGATGTCAGAATCACTGCGTAACTCCGGTCGTATCTGGGTACCGAAAAAGAAAGAAGACGCTGAGGCGATCCGTGCAGGAAAGCTCAAGCCGACTGAAATCAAAGAAGAAGACCGCGATTACTACCTCGAGCGCCGTTATCCGGCCTTCGGTAACCTCGTTCCGCGTGACGTCGCTTCACGTGCTGCCAAAGAGCGTTGCGATGCCGGTTTCGGAATTGAAGCAAACGATACCAACGAAGGCGTTTACCTCGACTTCTCTTCGGAAATCCGCAGCAAAGGAAAGCAGGCGGCTTTCGCACAGGGAGATCACAATCCTTCCGACGAGCGCATCTGGGAGCTTGGAAAAGCCTGGGTGGAAAGCAAGTACGGAAACCTCTTCCAGATGTACGAAAAAATTACGGACGAAAACCCGTATGAAACACCGATGAAGNNTATTCCGGGCTGTTTCGTAGCCGGTGAAGCCAACTTCTCCGATCACGGGGCTAACCGCCTGGGAGCTTCGGCACTCATGCAGGGTCTGGCGGATGGCTACTTCGTAGTGCCGTACACCGTTTCCGATTACCTGGCAAACGAGATTCGTACGGGGAAAATCCCGACCGATTCACCGGAATTCGACGAAGCGGAAAACAGCGTGCGCGAAAGCATCAATAAATTCCTGAACAACAACGGAACTAAGTCGGTGGACCACTTCCACAAGCGTTTGGGAAATATCATGTGGAACAAGGTCGGAATGGCGCGCAATGAGCAGGGCCTGACCGAAGCGATTTCCGAAATTGCCGCGCTGAGAGAAGAATTCTACCGCGACGTATTCGTTCCGGGTTCAGCCGACGAGCTCAACACCGAGCTCGAGAAAGTACTCCGCGTTGCCGACTTCATGGAGCTGGGC
>DJFN01000232.1 GCA_002432085.1 Flavobacteriales bacterium UBA5871 | reverse complement strand
CGAAGCGCGCCTCGATGCCGGCCAGCGCCACGGTGCCGTCGGCGGCCAGGGTGTTCGGATCGAGCAGCACGCGCGGGCTTTCGGACAGCGTCTTCGCGGTGTAGAGCACCGCCTGGTTCTGCAGGCCGTCGTTGCGGCTGTAGAAGTAGCGGCCGCCCTTCTTCGACGGTACTCCGTAGCGCTCATAGTTCCACAGCTTGGTCAGGCGCGCCTTGATCGCTTCACGTTGGGGAATCTGGGCCAGCCAAGCCTGCGTCACCTTGTTCTGTTCCGTCACCCATGCCTTGGTCTCGGCGCTGTTGGCGTCTTCCAGCCAGCGGTAGGGATCGGGCACTTCTTCACCGAAGTACGTGTCTTTTACAGTTCCTTTTTGGGTTTCAGGATATTGAATGGGTTTCATTTTTGCGGGTTGCTGACCGAAAGCGCTGCTTCCGGCAAGTAAAACGATTGTTAACGCTTTTTTCATAGACATCGGGATAATGGAGATGAACAGGTATCCCCAAAAATAAGCGATTGTGTTCAGTTGCCGAACAATTTTTACGTGAACGGCCTGCTGATGGTTTAATCAACAGGCCGCACGGTATAAATGAGCTGTCTACAACAATTCGTTGGCCAGGTTCGCCAACTCGGACCGCTCTCCTTTTTCGAGGCGTACGTGGGCGAACAGGGGCTGACCTTTCAGACGATCAATCAGGTAGGCGAGGCCGTTACTGTTTTCGTCGAGGTAAGGCGTATCGATCTGGTGAACATCACCGGTGAAGACAATCTTCGTTCCTTCGCCGGCACGTGTGATGATGGTTTTCACTTCGTGCGGCGTGAGGTTCTGTGCTTCGTCGACGATGAACAGGATGTTGGAAAGGCTGCGTCCGCGGATGAACGCAAGCGGCGTGATGAGGATGCGTCCGCTTTCTTCCATTTCAACGATGGCTTTGTGCTTCTTTTCGTTTTCGCCGAACTGCGATTTGATGAACTTCAGGTTGTCCCAGAGCGGCTCCATGTACGGACTGATCTTGTCCTTCGCGTCGCCAGGCAAGTAACCGATGTCCTTGTTGGAAAGCGGCACGAGCGGTCGGGCCAGGATGACCTGCTGGAAGATCTTCTGCTGTTCCAGTGCGGCGGCGAGCGCCAGAAGCGTTTTCCCCGTTCCGGCAACGCCCTGCAGCGCCACGAGCTTGATGTTGTTATTCATCAGCGCGTTGATCGCGAATGCCTGTTCGGCGTTTTTCGGCTTGATCCCGGACGTGTATTCCTTCTCGACGCGGTTCAGCGTGCCCGTTAAGGGGTCAAAATACGTCAGAGACGAGCTTTTTCCGTTTTTGAGGATATAGAACCCGTTCGCGGTCTTTAAATCGCCCAGAATGCCGTTTTCTTCGATCGTTCCTTTCAGGAAAAGGTGCTTGATGACATCGCTGTCGATGTGTTCGATGGTCGTGGTGCTCGAAGTCTGCAATTCGCGCTGGTCGACCTTGCCGGTTTCGTAATCTTCCGAAAGAATCCCGAGCGCTTTGGCTTTGATACGCAGGTTGATGTCTTTTGTAATAAGTACGACCTCTTTTTTAGGCTCGGCTTCTTTTATCGCAAGTGTCGCATTGATGATCTTGTGGTCGTTTTTGCCCGAGCCGTACATCTTTTCCGCATCCAGCGTTTTAGGCTCCTGACCGAGCAGCACTCTGAACGAGCCCATTCCCGGGCCCAGGGAAATCCAGTTCTGCAACCCACCATGCGCAGAAAGCCGGTCGATGAAGCGAATCACTTCGCGGGCGCTGAAGTTTTTGGTGTCGTTACCGATCTTGAACTTGTCGAGCTCTTCCAGTACCGTGATGGGAATGGCAACGTCGTGTCGTTCGAAATGCATGATCGCGTCATGGTCGTGCAGCAATACGGAGGTGTCCAGCACGAATAGTTTTTGTTTTTTCGCCATATAGAAGAGTTTCGTTTAAAGTACTTAAATCGCATCTCCGTGGGCGAAAGAGCGTGCCAAACTTATTGACACGATTTTGTGTGAAAAAAAGGCGTAACGTTCCGGTAATGATCCGGTTATATCGGAGCGAACAAAGTCGCAGTTAATAACTTGATTTCCATAGCTCCTTTCTTCCAAAAACAATACCCTTAAGCNNTTTTTATGATCGCGCTTAGTGCTGAATCGTCAGCTTCTGCGTTGCTGTTGCATTTTCGCCGGAGAACACTACCTGGTAGATTCCGTTGGCCAGCTCGCTGAGATCAGCTTGTGTGCTGCCCGGAGCTACGGTGATCGTTTTCAGCAGTCGGCCGGAAGCGTCGTAAATGCTCGCTTCTACCGTTACACCCGTTTTGTTTTCGATGTTCACCGTTCCGTTGGAAGGATTCGGGAAGATCTGCATACCGACAGCAAGCAGCTCGTTCAGGGAATTCACGCCACCCAGTGCCAGGCGGTTGTCCTTGTTGGAACGCGAGCTGTTGAAGTCCTGTGCCGATTTGCTGGTCGAGCAGGTCACCGGAGGCAGGATCGTTACGAGGTACATCAGTCCTTCGGTTGTCGGAGGCGTATCGGTATAGGTAAACAACGTGGTTGGCATCGTCTGGATCGTTTGCCAGTCATCGAGGTTTGTATGACGACGAACAACGAATTCAGGGAAAGCAAATCCTTCGTAAGTATCCCACGACAGGTTGATGTCATCGCCCAGACCGAGGTTGATTACCAGATGAATCGTTTTGTGGTTTTCACTCAGTTCCGACTCAACGCCGCAGTCGTCGACAGCCGAGATCTTGTAGCGCCATGAGCGTACGGAAGGTGAAGCCACGAGGTCATTGAACAACGATTCATCGTCGTAATCCACGCTTCCCGCCAGCTGGTACAATCCGGCCTGCGACGTTTCGCGGTAGATGTTGAAATGATCGATGGCGTTAGTTTCCGGTTTTACCCATACAACCAGGTTGGTATTGGTGTTCGTATCAACCGTTACAAGGCAGATTTCCACCGCTTGCGGCTGTGTTGGCTCAACCGTTGCGCTCAGAACACTGGAACAGCCGTTTGCGTTGGTAGCAACGACCATGTACGTGCCCGGCATCAGGTTGTAAATGCCCTGTGTTGTTCCACCGGTGCTCCAGTTATATTCTTCCACCTCTCCGAAAGCGTCGAGTACTTCGATGTAGCCGTCGCCGATGCAGGAAGAAGGACTAACGGTATCGATCACGATCACCGGTCCGTTGCTGTTGGAAAGCATAACCGGGAAGGAAACGGAGCAGCCGTTGTCATCTGTTACTTCACTTGTATAGAATCCTGCGCCTACGGAACTCAATGTAGCGGAGTTGCTGCCAATCGGGTTGCCGTCTCCGTCGAGCCAGCTGTAAGTGTAAGGACTTTCGCCGCCGGTGTAGGTAACGGTGATGCTACCGTCGGTGTCCTCGCAGGAAGGATTCACCATCGTTACGTTGGAAAGATTCAGCGCTGCCGGTTCGAACACGGTAAAACTTGCCGTTGAAACGCAGCCGCCGTTGTCGGTTACTTCCACTTCGTATGGTCCTGCCGGCAAACCGCTGATGTCTTCCGTCGTAGCACCGTTCGACCAGTTGTAGGTGAATGGTCCTGTTCCGGTAACAGTCATGTTAATGGCACCTGTCGTTCCGCCATTACAGTTTACGTTGGTAGTGGTTCCGCTCAGCGTAATGCCGTCCGATCCGATCATCGCCGCGCCTGTCGAAGAACAGCCGTTGTTGTCGGTTACATTCACGAAATATTGTCCCGGTGAAAGGTCTTCAACCGAAGTGAAAGTCGATCCGTTCGACCAGTACGTGTCGTAAGGCGAAGCACCGCCGCTGATCGTAACCGAAGCACCGCCGTTGGCCTCACCGCAGTCTGCGTCGTTGATGTTCACGGTCAGGTCCGGTGTCTGGTTGATCGTTACGAGGATGCTGTCTTTTGCCGTACAGCCCTGCGGAGAGGTTCTGCTGTAAATGAGGTATGTATTCTGTGCCGGATTCGGGTTAAATGCCATCGGATGGAAAGCGTTTCCGTTTACGCCGGCTCCGCTCCAGGTTCCTCCCGGAGGTGTTGCCTTTCCGATGAGTGACAGCTGGGAATTGTTTTCACAGAAATCGGTTGTCGGGAAGTTGAACGCAATCGTCGGATTGGCGTAAACCGTTACCGGTGTGCTCAGTGTTCCGACCGGATCCGGGTTGCCGTTTTCGTAGAGCTCCCAGAGCAGGTCCACAACCGTTGTGGAAGCCACATCGTTGGTATTGGCGATGTTCACGCCCCAGTAAAGTCCGCCGCCGGTAACGCTAACCCCGGATTGCGGGATCACAGCCGTGTTCTGGGACGTACAGGTCATGGTCATGTTGGAATGATCGAAGTTCGGATCGAGGCAGTAAACCGCATAATCGCCACCGTTGTTGAAGGAAGTTCCTTCACACATATTCAGAATGTCGTAATCTTCGATATTGGCCTCGACATCGTATTCTTTCACGTAGCATTTTCCCGCACTGACGTATGCGATCACGTGTACGCCATAGTGCGTCTCGGTTGCAAGTGAAGCAGCATCGGCAGGAGCGAGTGCTGTTCCGAAAGTTAAAGTGGTTTGCACTGCGCTGGCAGCCATCGTTACTGTTTTGAAATAGCAGGTCGAGCCGTTGCGATAGAACAAGCCGNNTCGAAGTCGAAGTCGGTTACCGAGCTCGAAGAAGCGATGCTGAGCGTTGTTCCGGCTGTTGCGCCGTTTACGAATACGAATTTCAGCAGCGGTGTCCCGGTTTTCCACATCACGCATTGCGTCGAGTTGTTGTAGCCCGGCTTCATCTTCAGGATGTCCATGTCGTCGCCCCAGTTGAAGTTCGTCGTGGTGGTGAACCAGTCATTGGCTCCGGCATTGTAAGTACGTACGTCGGAAGCGTAGTCCATATCGGCGAGCTCGTTTACGGCCGCGCGAACGTCATTTCCGGCTACTGCGTAAGAGCTCACGGTGTAAACATCTTCCTGCCAGTCGCTCATGACGCCGCCCAGCTGCTGCTGGTTCGACATATTGACGGTGATCATTCCCTCGTCGTGCGTACTGTAATCAAGGTTGTAATAGCTCAGGAATACGGTTCCGGCCGCGTTGGAAGCAATGGAATAGCCCTTGTTGTGCTCCGTATGCGGGTAGCCGCCTGTGCTCAGCGCTTCCCAGGTCGTACCGGTCCAGCGGTAAACGGCAATGAACTCGTAGTTCGTAGAGCCGATCAGCTGCATGTGCTTCATACCAACCACCGGCGTTTCTTCACCGGCAGAAATGATCTGAATGTCGAAGCTGTTGTTCGGTCCGAAGCTGGCCGCTCCGATGGTTTGCCAGGTATTATTGACCCATTTGCGCACCGTTACGCGGCCGTTGTTGGCCGGATTCGTGGCGGCCATATAAAGCTGACCATTCGGCGTGATCTCAAGATCTACCTCCGATGCATCGTAGCCCGATGCCGAGCCTACAAACTTCCAGGGTCCTTGTGCGAAGGTGGTAGCGGTGGCCAGGAAGAACGAAAAGAGTAGTACAAATTGTTTCATGTAGCGAAATTTGAACGCCGCAAAGTAAAGAAAAACAACATACTGGAACAAATTAAACTGATCCTTGGAGGGTTTGCGCGAGTGTTTGGAGGAATTGAGTTTGGAACGTGTTGGAAAATCGCTCCTGCGATGCGGCGTTGAAAGAATTTGCATAGATAACGTTATCGGTTAATGACGAATGACCAGCTTCTGAACGGAAAGGGTTTTTCCGGCCGAAAAAACAAGCTGGTAAAGTCCGTCGGAAAGAAAGCCGAGATCGGTTTGTGTGGTGCCGGAAGCAACGGAAAAACGTGTAACGACTCTTCCGAACGCATCGTGAACCAGTGCTTCCAGTACTTGATCGGATGCATTTTCGATCTGAATTTTCCCTTCGGAAGGATTCGGGAATAACCGCAGCTGTCCATCCGAAAGCTCATCCACGGAAAGCACCGTAGCCAGCTGAGCATCCTTATTCGACAGAATAAAGCTTTCTTCGCCGCACGATTCGGGCAATTCAATCGCGATGACATAGATCAATCCGTTGTGTGTCGGCGGTTGATCCGTATAAGTGTACAGATTCGCCGGCATGGTTTGCAGTGTTTGCCAGCCGTCCAGGTCGGTATGGCGCCGGACGATGAACCCGGAATGGCTCAGCCCTTCATAAGCGCTCCAGGAAAGATTCACGTCATCGCCCAAACCGTCGTTGGCCACCAGATGAATGCTTTTATGCGGAATGCTTTGCTCCGACTCAACATCACACATATTCACAGCTGCAATGCGGTAACGCTGCGAGTGGTCTTCGGCCGAACCGGCTTCGTCGTTGAAAACAGCGTCGCTGGCATAATCCACGCTTCCGGCCAGCTGGTAGAAACCGCCGATCTGGCGGTAGATGTTGTAATGTGAAATGAGATCCGTTTCAGGCTTGTTCCAGATCACACGACTGGAGTTTGTCAGCGTATCTGCGGTTACAAGGCAAATCGCCGGAGTTTCAGGCAACGTAGGAAGAATGGTCGCACTCAGAACGGTCAGGCAGCCATTCGCATCGGAAGCATTAACGGTGTACAAACCCGGAGCGAGCGCGTTGGCTATTGGACCGGCTGAGCCATTGCTCCATTGAAAAGCAATCACTGCGTTCGAAACATCAATGAGCTGGATGCTGCCGTCGTTGTCGCAGGAAGACGAAGTAACCGTTCCGATAATAACTTCGGGGCTGTTCTGATTGGAAACGGCAACCGGAAGTGAAGTTGTACAACCGGCATCGTCGGTGAGCCGACAGGTGTAAAAGCCGGCCGCAATCTCGGAAAGAACAGCATTGTCGCTGATCGGTTCATTGTCGGTATTTCGCCAGTCATAAACATACGGTCCCGTTCCGCCCAGCGCTTCAACAGTAACACTGCCGTCGCTTTCCCCACATGCCGGAAGCGAAGTGTTTGCAACCGAAAGCGTCAGTATTTCAGGCTCAGTTACGGTAAAATCGACAGAAGAAACACAGCCTGCAGCATCGCTGACCACGACGTCATAAGATCCGGCAGTCAATCCTGAAATGTCTTCCGTTTCCGCGCCGTTCGACCAATTGAACGAAAACGGCCCGGTTCCGTTGGCGATGGTCAGATCGATCGCGCCGTTGTGGCCGTCGTTGCAGCTAACGGTCGTGATGTTGCTGTTCAGCGTGAATGTATTTGATTCAACCGTTGCGACGGCCTTCGAAGAACAGCCCATTGCGTCGGTGGCGTAGACCTGATAGGAACCGGCCGAAAGGTGATCGATGTTTGTAGCAACGTCGCCGTTCGACCAGTAAGCGGTGTAGGAGGGGGCTCCGCCCGAAATTGAAACAGAAGCNNGTGGTACTTGTTACGAGATCCGGCGACTGGAAAATCGTTACCTGAATGCTGTCTGTGGATGTGCAGCCGTATGGATTTGTTTTGGTGTAGTAAAGATACGATTGCGTGCTCGGCACTGGTTCGAATTCCTCAGGCTTGAAATGATTGCCGACCACGCCCGTTCCGCTCCAGCTGCCACCGTAGGGAGTTGCTTTGCCGGCAAGCAAAATGTCTTTGTCGTTTTCACAGAACACCGTTTCGGCAAAATGGAACAGAATGTCCGGATTGCTGTAAATCCGCACGGGTGTCAGTATATCTTCGGTTGCAATGCCATTTTCGTGCAGCGTCCATTTCAGATCGGAAATCGTCGTAGCAACGATATCATTCGTGGTAGCAATACCGAGATTCCAGCTCAACCCGCTACCTGACACCGAAACCACCGATTGCGGTAAAACGGTCGTGTTCTGCGAAGCACACGTCNNGTGCCGGGGCGCACGGTCACGACGAGTTCGCTGGGCTCGTAGCTGACGATGCCGGCCGGTTTGTCGTATTCGCGCACATAACAGCGGTTGTTATCAACGTATGCGATCACGTGGATGTCATTGTGCGTATCGGTCGAGAGGGAAGTAGCCGTTGCCGGCGCGAGCGCTGTTCCTGAAGTGATCGTGCTCAGCGACGGCGTCATCGGCGAGGCGATCTGTGCAAAAACACAATTATTGCCGTCGCGGTAGAACAGAAAAGCTCGGTTGTTCTGCATGTCGAGATCGTAGCTTGCAATTCCCGATGATTGCAGCAGCGTGATTGCCGACCCGAACGTTGTGCCGTTCATTCCCCGGAATTTCAGCTCCGGATTGAAAGCATCCGTTAGCCAGATCGTTGAAAGCAAAGACCCGCTTTTGGCCGTTTTCAGGGAAAGGGCATTGTCGGGCGCAACGCTGTAATTGGTCGAGCTGCTTCCGTTGTAGTGAATCAGCGGCAGGCTGCTGGTGAGCTCGAGCAGCGCGTTTTGTTCCAGCACGATTGTTATATCGCTCGTCGAAGTGACCTGGCTGCTCAAAGTATTCCCGACTCCGGTGAGCAAAGCCGGCGTGTAGCTCAGCAATTGCTGATCGGTATTGAGATTCACGGCAATCACCGAAAGGTAATCGAACCCGGTGCTTTTATTGTAATACGTAAGGATCGGAACGTCGTTCGGCGCTACCTGCAGACTGAAATCATACGTGTGATTGGTTTGAATCGGTGGTCCGATCGTTTGCTGGACCCAGGTTCCGCCGGTCGTATATTTGTAAATTTCGATCAGCTCATCCTGTCCGCTTACACGTTTCGCTGCAACGTAGACCGTGTTTTCCCCGACCGTAACAAGCTGCAAACCGAAATAACCGCCATTGCTGAAATCGGAAGTTCCTACGGTTTCCCAGTTGTCATTCACCCATTTCCGAACGATAAAGCGGTTGTTATTCTCCGGATTCAGGCCGGCAAGGTATAATTGTCCGCCCGGCGTGATCTCGATCGCCGTTTCCGTTGCGGGAAAACCTGACGCAGAGCCAATTGACTTCCATTGAGAAAAGAAGGTGTGTGGGAGGGCAAGGAAAAAGAGGAATAGGAGAGACCTCATTACAAAAATTGCGGGGTGCAAAATTCAATAAAACTCAGCCTTGCAACAATAGCCAGCGGAATTTATAGTCACTGTTGTTCAATGCTGAACACACTTGTTTGAACCCCTTATTTTTTTGAACAAAGCCCCTGGAAACGCGAAGGTGCGCCCGCAATGAGCACACCCTCAGATTATTGAATTGGTTGTGGAAACGTTATTACTGCTTGATAAATCGTTGTAGTTGCTGCGTCTCTCCCGCGCGGATGAAATAGACACCCGCATCCAGGTTGCGGAGATCCAGCTGGTGGGTACCGTTCGACAAAGTCGTGCTGGTAATCAGGTGTCCGTCGATGCTGTAGAGGAAGATCGTTACATCTTCGGTAGCGTTCGTGATGGAAATAGTCAGCACGTCATCGAACGGATTCGGATACACTTCGACTTCGCCGCCGGATTCTTCGTGAATGCCGTTGTTGGAATCACCTGTTCCCTGACCCGGGCTGAACTGCGCCTTGTCCTTGTTCGAACGGGAGGAGTTAAAGTCCTGGGCTTTTTCAGCTATGCAGGTAAATGCCGGCACGAGCTCTACGAAGTAGTCCAGTCCGGTAGATCCTGCCGGCGGTACATCGTTGAAGAAAGAAGTTCCGAATGGCACAGCAGGCTCGAGCGCTTCCCAGCCAAGCTGGTCTGTAAAGCGCCATACGACGTATTCCGGAGCCGTGAGGCCTTCGTAATCGTCCCAGTAAATATCCATACTGCCGCCAACGTCCTCGATGGAATTCAGGTGAACCGTTTTGTGCGGAGCGGAAATCGGACTTTCGATACCGCATTCGTTCACCGCAGAGATGCGGTAGCGCCATGAACGATCGTCCGGCGAAGCCACCACGTCGTTGAACAGCGATTCGCTGTCATACATTACCGTATCGATCAGCATATACAATCCGGCTACGGCGTTCTCGCGGTAGATGTTGTAATGATGTACATCGGATTCCAGCTTTTCCCAGACGATGAGGTTCGTTGAAGTCGCTGTGTCCACCGTTACGAGGCAGATCTCCTGGCGAATCGGCGCTCTTGTACCAACCGTCATGGTTTTCATCGCGTAGCAAAGGTTCGTTCCGCTAAGCGGTGGAGAAGCTACGGTAAGCGTATAAGTTCCTGGCGCCAGGTTGAAATTGTCTTCGAAAGGATTGCCGTTCGACCAGTCGATAACGCTGGCCGGGTTTCCAAGCGGATGCTGGGTCAGCGTAACGAGAATAGCTCCGTTGTCCTGGTTACAGGCGCTTGGGATAACGCTGTCGGAAATAATCACCGCTCCAAGGTTGTTCAGGTGAAAGCCGAATGTATCCGCACAACCGCTGTCGTCGGTCACTTCAACTTCGTAATAACCGTAGGAAACGCCCGTCAGGTTGGCCGTTGTTTGTCCCTGGCCGATCCAGTCGTACGTATAGTTGCCCGATCCGCCGGCATACGTTCCGTTCACAACACCGTTGTTTAATCCGCAGCCCGGTTCAACCGCAGCTGTAAGGTCTGCTGTGATCGGAGCGATGTTGTCGACCTCGTAGGAATAGATTGCCTGGCAGCCCGGTGTGGTTACCGTAACTTCGTAAGTTCCCGGTGCGAGATCGGAGATCAAGTCCGTCGAGTAGCCGTTCGACCACAATACGGAGTAATCCGGTACGCCGGTTACACTCACTTCGAGCGCGGCATCGTTTGCACCTGGACAAGTCATCGGAGTGGAATTCACCGTAACATCGATTCCCGCTGCTTCAACGCTGGCAAAACCGGTTGTGTGACAACCGTATTCATCCGTCACGGCATAATAATAAGCGCCGGCTGAAAGGTCGTTGATCGTTTGATCCGTTTCACCGGTGCTCCATTCGAACGTAACATCGGAGGAAGTTCCCTGGACGAATGTAATCGTAGCGCTTCCGTCGGCGCTTCCGCAGGTTGCATCTGTCGTATTCGCGCTGGCTGTTCCTGCCTGTACAAAGTTGAAGGAAACACCTGTTTCAACGAAGCAGCCGTCGATGTTTACGCGGTAGTAGATCGTACCGCTCGGGTTCTGAGCAGATTCCGTGATACCGTTGATCGTGCTGGAAGTCAGCTCGGTTCCGTTTAAGGTGAAAACGCCTTCGCCGGTTGTATTGACAAAGTTTTCCAGCTCGATCATATTCTCGTTGTTACACAGATTGAGCGGGCTTTGAGTAAACGAAACGTTCGGAGCGTTGTTCGATGTGTTGAACAGCGGAAGCGTATCCACGATAATGCTCCAGCCGTCCGTATAGGTAACGATCACAGCATCCGATCCCGGTCCTGTGATCGTTCCGTAGATTTTGAATTTGGAGATAGAAGGGTTGGAGCTCAGGTCCTGTCCGATCGAGATCGCCGAAAGGTTGGTGAGAACGCCGTTAAGGGAAGTAACGCTGGTAATACGAACCGGCTCTACATCGGCGTCGTGGACCTCGAAAAGCGGGTAAATCTCGTTGTGGTGACCAAGACACAGACCACTGTTCAGCAACGGATCGGTTCCGTCGGTGGCCGGTTTGCGGTTGAGTACTTTCATTGTAGCCGCCCCGAAAGAAGCCTGTGTTCCGTATTGCACCGCGAAGTGCTGGCTCAGGTCGTCGAGCGATGCACGAACGGTAGCGGCATACAGCGGAGGATTGCCCAATTCGATCGATGGACCAACGAATTCCCATTCCATATCGCCCGGAAGGTCCTGGCGGTTCAGGTAAAAGTTGTTGGCTGCGCCACCGCCCATCGGCGTGAAGTTCGAAACCACGAACGCATAAGCCGGATTGTGGACCGCGAAATAAGCGTCCGGCGTAACGTTGTAATCCAGCGGTACGATGACAGCGGAAATAACGTTAATATCGTTGACCGTAGGAATGATCTGCCAGGTTTTCTGCAATGTGCTGTTGAACAGGTTGATCATCGGGGCCGTCTGGCCATCGCCGGTGAAGTAAAAGATCGAGCCTGCAGCTTCGGCGCCGTCAATGTAAAGCGCACCGTTGTTGGATCCGCCGGTGTTGTAAAAACTGAAAGCCGACGGATTGGCCATCGTCGTCTGGATCAGACGATTGGTAGCACCGGACAAACCGCAGTAAATGTCACCGCCGTTGGTCAGGTACAATTCGGCCTGGTGGGAGCTTACATCTGCGCCTGCCGGATTCAGCTCGGTAGAACATTCCCAGCTGTCCCAGCTGCTCGTAGCGGTGTTGTAACGACTCAGGAACATATTGTCATAATTCTCGTTCCGAAGCAAGAGCAGCTCGCTGTTCGAATCGCCGGCCACAAATGTCCACTTGGTACCCGGGAAAACCGTGGGCAGGGAAGCTCCGACCTGTTGCAGCGTGTTCGTCGTAAATTCAAAGGAATACAGGACAAAAGCATCGTAGCCTTGCGTCAGGATGTAAATCTTGTCGCCGACCATCTTCGCTTGCAGGTTGGAAACCGAAGTCGCCAGCCCGGTGATGCGCGCCAGCTTTGTCCAGCTCGAAGTCGCCGGGTCGTACATCGAAACTTTCAGAATGTAGCCCGAGGAATCGTAAGTCTGGTAAAGCCTTCCGCCTTTCATCACAATGTCCGAATTGTCGAACGTGTTGAAGTCGGCATTCGTGACGTGCCCCCAGTCGTATTCGCCCTGTGCAAATGTCCATCCGCTCACGGCGAGTGTCAGAAGTAACAGTAGTTTTTTCATAGCGATCAGTTTTTGATGAAGCGTTTCGTTTGCTCAACGCCGTTCAGACGGATCGACATGAAGTACATGCCGTCTGCCAGCTCATTGATGCGAATTTCTTTGGAAAGTTGGATCATTTCGGTTGACTGGATCAAGTGTCCGTCAACCGAACGGATTTCAATCACAAGCGGTTGCGTGGTTTCCTGCTCGATCACGATGAGCTCTGTGGCAGGATTCGGATACACGCGAATGGCCTCGAGGTAGTTTTCAGTGATGCTGTTGTGCGAATCACCGGTTCCGTTACCGGCACTGAATTGTGCCTTGTCTTTGTTCGAGCGGGAAGAGTTGAAGTCCTGCGCGCGCCACACAACGGCCGTACAGGTATCGTCGAGCTCCATTTCCACCATGTAATCGAGTCCCAGTGTCGCCGGGTCGATGACATCCGTGTAAGACAGTACCGTGGTCGGAACGACCGCAATTTCTTCCCAGGCGGCACTGATGTCGGTGTAGCGGTAAATCTGGTAGCTGCTGAAAGCCGCACCTTCATAAGCATTCCATGTAATGTCGACATCCGTTCCGGCCGCGCCTGGCATCATTGACAGGTGAATGGTCTGGTGAGCGCCCGAATGCGGACCTTCGACACCACATTCGTTCACAGCCGCGATCTTATAGCGCCAGGAACGCTCTACCGGCGAAGCCACCACGTCGTTGAATACCGAAAGATTCGTAGCATTTACGGTATCGATCAGCGCGTAATTCCCTTGAATGGAAGTCTCGCGGTAAATATTGTAATGGGAAATACCCGTCGTTTCTACTTTTTCCCAGACAACGAGGTTCGTCGTGGTTGCACTGTCAACGGTCACCACACAGATGTCGTTGCGCTGAGGCATTCCGGTTGGAACCGTCCAGCCTTTGATCGCGCGGCAGGTATTCGAAGCCGTCAGCGTACAGGTATAGAAAGCGGCCGGCAGATTGGAAACATCCTGTGAAGTCGCGCCGTTCGACCAGCTGATCGAGCTGATCGTTTCACCGGAAGGAGGAATAACCGTTGTCTGAATCGAGCCCGAAGCTGCGCCGCAAGCTGCCGGCGTGACCGTTCCGTAAAGGTCCGGACCGCCGTTTTCAGAAACGAAAAACGTTTTCACCACCATGCAGCCGAGCGCGTCGGTCGTTGTGAGTGAATAGATCCCGAATTCGAGGTCATCGGCTACCGTTCCTACGTCGCCGTTGCTCCATTCGTAGGTATAAGGTTCTTCACCGCCTTCGGTGAACCACACTTCCATCTCTCCGTCTGTGCCGCCACAGCTTGGTGAGCTCTCAATTCCGGCATCGACGAAAATTTCTTCCGATTGACCCACAGTAAAAGTCTTGAATACTACGCAATCGTTGGCGTCGGTGAGGTGAACGCTGTAATTTCCTGCCGGAATATCGGTCAGGTTAATGGTCGAATGACCGGTGCTCCACAAAGCTGAAATCGGTGCAGTTAATCCAACGGGTGTCAACGTGATCGAACCGGTTTCTGCGCCAAAGCAGTCAACGTCGTCTACAACGCCCGTTGCGTCTGCGCCGGCAGTTTGAATGGAGAAATACTTCGTTGAAATACAGCCGTTATCGAACGTAACGGTCAGCGTGTACGCGCCGGCACCCAATCCTGTAACGGTATTGACGTTCTGCTGACCCGAGCTCCATTGCGCCAGGTCGTATTCCACGGTTACGGCGAGATCGTCCCACACAGCCGTTCCGTTGCTTTCACCACAGCTGGTGGGTGTTACATCGACGATCAATGCCTGCGATTCGTGAATGATAATGCTGCCTTCAGCCTCAAGGTGACAGTTGCCGACCGAAACGGAATAAGCTATCGTATAGCTTTGCTCGAGCGATAAACCGGTGGCGTTGGTATTGAAAAGTCCATCCGGATATTCGGTTTCAAGGCTGTTGATGTAAAACGATCCGCCCGGAATAGTCACATGATCGTACAGGTTTACAGTGCCCTGTCCGCTGCAAAGCTCGATCTCCGTTCCCACAAAATCCACCGACATGGCGCCGCTGACAGTGATCACCGGCAACGTTTCCGTAACGGTATACGTTCCGTCGGTAAAAGTGAGCTCGAGCTGAAAAGTACCTGCTGAAGCCGGCTCGCCGTAGAATTCGAAATACGTTGTGTTGCCCACAACCGCTCCTTCGAAATAATTAATGAGGGCATCGTCCATAACAGCGTCGTTGGACGAAACAACCGCCGTAATATCCGGTGCGTCGAGATCGAGATCCGTTATCCCGACACGGTAAAGCATGTAAGTGCCTCCAAAACAGATCGGTGTAACAGTCGTGACGTTTGCCGGATCAACTTCGGGCTCATTGTCTGCAAATGCGTAGGATTGAGCCAGAATAGCGGCCGCAAGTAGCAATTTTCTCATGGCAGTGTGTATATCGTGCAAAACTACACATTAAGACGAACGCAACAAGAAAAGCGTTGAAACGAATGAATATTTCGACGGACTGGGTTAGTAAATGGTCTTACGGTCTTCAGTCGACGGTCTCCGGTCTGCTTCGAATTTCCAGTCGATCGGTCTATAACATGAAACAAACCCACTTGTCGAGCAAGTATATCTGCCAACATGCGAAGAATAAATGTCAGCAAAGCTGACCATTCGTGAATTTGCGGGAGAAAGAGAGAAAGAGCTAGCGCACTTGTTTACGCAAACAAAGCACGCACGACTTCATCGATCCGTGCGCAGCGGATCAGCTCGATCTTGTAATTCGAAGCGTCCAGTCCTTTGGTCTGCGCCGAAACGATGATCTTTTCAAAACCCAGTTTTTCAGCTTCACGGATGCGCTGATCGATACGATTCACCGGGCGGATTTCTCCCGAAAGCCCGACTTCAGCCGAACAGCAAATGCTTCGGTCGATGGCGATATCGGCATTGCTCGATAACACCGCGGCTACCACAGCCAGGTCGATCGCCGGGTCGTCTACACGAATGCCACCGGCAATGTTCAGGAACACGTCTTTCGCGCCCAGCTTGAATCCGCAGCGTTTTTCCATAACGGCCAGCAGCATATTCAGCCTTCGAAGATCGAAACCGGTCGACGAGCGCTGTGGCGTACCATAAGCGGCCGTGCTCACCAGCGCCTGCACTTCGATCAAGAGCGGACGAACACCCTCAAGCGTGGCCGCAATCGCAACGCCGCTAAGGGTATTATCGCCACCCGAAATCAGAATCTCCGACGGATTTTCAACCGCGCGCAAGCCCNNCCAGCGCCTGCACTTCCACCAGCATCGGCCTGAGCCCTTCGATGGTGGAGGCGATGGCTACGCCGCTGAGCATATCGTCGCGCTGGGAAATAAGTATTTCAGAAGGATTGCTCACCTGCCTGAGCCCGGCGCCGGTCATTTCATAAATGCCCAGCTCGGCGGTAGACCCGAAACGGTTCTTGATGGTGCGCAGGATGCGGTAGGCGTAATGCTGGTCGCCTTCGAACTGCAATACGGCGTCGACCATGTGCTCGAGCACTTTCGGTCCGGCCAGCGATCCTTCCTTGGTAATATGTCCGATGAGAAACACCGGAACTTCGGTCATTTTGGCGTAGCGCAGCAGCTGGGCCGTACATTCACGGACCTGGGAAATACTCCCCGGCGCGCTTTCGATCGCAGAGCTGTACAAAGTCTGGATCGAATCGATCACCACCAGCTGCGGCTCGGTTTCTTCGGCCTGCCGGAAAATATTCTGAATATTCGTCTCGGTCAGGATGAAACAGTTCTGGTTGTCGCCACCGATACGCTCAGCCCGCATTTTGATCTGCTGTTCACTTTCTTCACCCGAAACATAAAGCACGCGCATGTTCATCCGAACCGCCAGCTGCAGCAGCAGGGTCGATTTCCCGATTCCCGGCTCGCCACCGAACAGAACGAGCGATCCCGGAACGAGTCCTTCGCCGAGCACGCGGTTGATTTCTGTATCCGGCAGCAGAATGCGTCGCTCGCCATTCGCTTCGATGGTTTGCAACGCCTGTGCCTTGGCCGTGCGTCCACTCGACACAGAAAAAGCCACTACCTGCGGCAATTGTTTCTCCACAAGCTCTTCCACGAACGTGTTCCATTCGTTGCAGGAAGGGCATTTGCCCAGCCATTTCGGGGCTTCGTAGCCACAATTCTGACAGAAAAAAGCGGTTTTTGTTTTGGCCATGACCGTTGTTTGTTGTTGGAAACGAAGTTAGGTTTTATGAGTGGAATAGTGAACAGTAAGCAGTGAACAGTTCTCCGGTCTCGCTTCACACCTGTCTGCCGACAGGCAGGCTCACACTCCAACCCACACTGACCGGAGACTGAAAGACCGCTGACCGGTCGACCGGATATAAGAATTCCTAAAAAATGCCCTCCACTGTGAAAAAAAGTGTATTTTCAAAATGAAAACCGGGTTTTCAATTCGGAAACACAACAACCGCNNGTGAACAACAACCCGGATGTGCCGTATTTAAAAGGATTGTGCGAAAAAAAGCGCTCTTTTTCACAACTGGCACGGCTTTCGGATAGTTGCTGCTAACAAGGTCTGTCTGTGCTGTTCCGGCTATGGATCCGATCATTTTAAATGACGAACCTATGAGCGCGCTTTTTTCCAACAATAGTCTGGCGATCCAGGTACTGGATGACAATCCGTTTTATGCCACCTTTCTGGAACATCAGATCAATCGCTACGTCGAGAAGCATTTTCCCGATGTAGCCGACCGCATTACCGTTTCATCCTACAACGAATACGACGAATACCTTGCTGCCATTCCGGCCAACGGCTCTATTTCGCTCATCGATTACTACCTCGGCAATGGCGTAGTGGGCGTCGATCTGCTTGAAAAAATCCGCGATCGTTCGCCGGATTGCCGCGTGATCATTATGACCACGGAAAATAACCTCGAAGCCCTGGCCGATTGTCTCGATACGAACGTAGCCGGATTTGTTTTCAAAGACGAGAACACCATTTCGCTCTGTCATCCTATTTTTGAAAGGGAAATACAGCGGAAACTGGAAATTTTGTGACGATGAGAAACCTGCTTGCAATCCGACTGGATACTAAATACGAACGACTGGCCGTCGTTTTTTCCATTATCCTGTTGCTGCTCGTGTGCGTAACGGGCTACTGGGTTTATTCCAAGCTTTCCACCGTGGCCGACAATATCGTGCTCGATCGTTCCAAGGATTCACGGCTGCTCTTGCTGAAAGAGCTGAACAATGACCTCGTGACGGCCGAGAATTACTCTTTTTCGTATACCATTACCCGAAAAGATTCCCTGCTGAACAAGTTTTACCACCTGGAAACGCGTTCGGGACGAAAGCTCGGCTTACTGAAAAAAATCCCTTCCAACGATCCGAATTATCTGAAGCACATCGATACGCTGAAAAAGCTGGTCAATGACCGGTTCCGGACTATGGAAGACCTCGTGCTCGTTCAGAACGAAAACCGTGTGAACGATGCGATGGACCTGGTCATCGATGAGGTGAAAAGCATGTCGCGGCCCAATATCGTAAAACCCGTTGCCGCTCCGAAAAAAGGAAGCAAGGCCGAAAAACGCCGCCTGTTTCAGCGGATGTTGGAAGAACGTCGTGAGAAAAAAATAGAAGAACTGTCGAAAAAACCGACCATGCTCAGCGCGTCTACGATCAATGCCGGTCTCAACGAAGTCAAGCGTGATGTAGTAGGAGAGGAGCAGACCAAAAACGCCCGCAAGCTGATAGTCGAACAGCGAAACAACCGTCTCATTGCACGATTTACGCAGCTTATCCAGACAATTGAAAACCAGGAAAAGAAGGCTATTCTCCAGGAAGCCGAGCACGCTAAGGAGGTGGCGCATGAAACCAATATCATCATCGCGCTGTTCTGTTTGACGTCTGTTCTGCTCATCTTATTTACATCGTATCTGATTGCGCTCTTCGTGAGCAAAACCAAGGAAACCAACCGCCAGCTGCTCATCGCCAAGCAGAAAAGCGATCAGCTCACGCGTTCCAAGTCGCAATTCCTGGCCAATATGAGCCACGAGATCCGTACGCCATTGAACGCCATCGTTGGTTTCACCGAGCAGCTCAAGCATTCGGAGCTGAAGGAATCGCAGGCGACCAAAGTGAACATCATTGCCAAATCGGCCGATCATCTCACGAAAATAACCAACGAGATCCTCGATCTGAGCAAACTCAATGCCGGTGCGCTGAAGCTGGAAACCATTCCGTTTTCCATTATTGAAGAAGCCGGTTTTGTACTCAGTACGCTCGATCAGCTGGCTGCCAAAAACGGCAATACGCTCAAGATCCATTACGACGAAGAATTGCCGAAACAGGTTATCGGAGATCCGATGCGCGTCCGACAAATTCTCATTAACCTGATAGGAAATGCGCTGAAATTCACCGAAAACGGGACCGTTAGCCTGTCCATCAAGCCGGATCTGCAATCATCCGAAGAAACGACCTTGCTGATGACCGTCAAAGACACCGGGATCGGGATTTCACCGGAAAACCTGGCGCGCATCTTTGACGAGTTCGAGCAGGCGGAAACGTCCGTTTCGCGTAAATTCGGCGGAACCGGGCTCGGACTGTCCATCACGCGTATGCTCGTGGAGCGCATGAACGGCAAGATCGAAGTGAAAAGCGAGGAAGGCAAAGGAACTACGTTCATGGTGTCCATTCCGTTCGCCATCGCCGCTTCGGAAGAACAGGAAAAACAGGCCGCGACCGTTCAGAACGCCGATCTCGGGATGCTGCGCAACAAATCTGTGCTGGTAGTCGACGACGAAGCTTATAATCGCAAGCTGCTGCGCAACATCCTGGAAAAAGCCGGTGTGCGCATGACGGAAGCTGCCGACGGCAACGAAGCCTTACAGGCGCTCGAGCGCTCGTCCTACGATCTCATTCTGCTCGATTTGCGTATGCCGAACCTCGACGGCTTCGGAACGATGAAAGCCATTCAGAAAATGGACGACAAAAAACACATTCCGGTAATTGCCCTCACAGCAGCTATTTCCAGCGAAGAACGTGAAAATATGGTACGCGAGAACTGGAAAGGCGTTTTGCTTAAGCCGTTCAAGCTGCAGGAATTGGCCGCCAGTGTTTCTGCCGTCATGCACAAGATCACCGACGAAACGGAACCGGCTGCGAAAGAAGTCAAACCGGTGTCCAGACCAAACGGCAAGGCCAAAAAACTGAGCTCAAAAGTCAATCTCGATCCGCTGCGTGAGCTTAGCGGCGAAGACAGCGCGTTTTACGTCGATATGCTTTCCACTTTGCACCGGACAACGCTCGAAGGCATTCAGACGATCCAGGAAACCAGCAGTCAGCAGGATTGGCTGGGCATGGCCGAAGCAGCGCACAAAATCGCCGCGCCGGTACGACACCTGAACGCCATAGACATCTACGAACAGCTGAAAAATCTCGAACAGGCCGGCCGCACGAATACCGTCGAGCCAACCATAGCCGATACGATCCACCAGCTCGACGAAGCCATTCATTCGCTCCTGCAACAGATCGATGTGGAGATCGAACAGGCAAAAATGAAGTCTTAGCTTTCCAAATAACGTTAAAATAACGGCCGGTTTATAGTACCCGAATAGGCTCGTCATGAAGCCTGTTTATAGTTTCATAGTTGACTGTGTGTTAGCCGACAACAACAAAAACCTCAGAATTATTCAATTAAATCGGGATTGACGTTGCTTCCTTTCCGGATAAGCACAAAGTAACTCTTTGCTCCTTTGTAGTGAAAGAACTTCGTATCCGGAAGACAGGGCGCGATCGCAAAGTTGAATTAGTTTTGTATCTTCAAACTATTAACTATTGCTGTCAATTCTATGGAAGAGCGAAGCACCATGAAAGTGTTTGTTGTCGAAGACAACGAGTGGTACAGAAAATTATTGGTCCACACGGTTTCGCTCAACCCCGATTATGAGGTCACGGCATTTGAAACCGCCAAAGACGTCATCGCACACCTGGGTGAAAATCCGGATATCATCACCGTTGATTACCGCCTGCCGGATATGCTTGGCAGCGAGCTCATCGGGAAGATCCGCTCGGCCTGTCCGGATGCAGCCATCCTGGCGATTTCCGAACAGGAAGATATCGAAACGGCCGTCGAGCTGCTGAAACTGGGCGCCTACGATTACATCGTGAAAACCAACGACGTGCGCAACCGCTTGCTCAATACGCTGCAAAACGTTCAGAAGCAGAGCAAGCTCATCAAGCGCATTGAAACACTGGAAAAAGAAGTACAGGTCAAATACGATTTCGAACAAACCATTATCGGACAAAGTCCGGCGCTGGTGAGAATCTTTGACCTGCTGAACAAAGCGATCAAAACCAATATCACGGTTTCCATTAACGGCGAGACCGGGACCGGGAAAGAGGTCATTGCAAAAGCCATTCACTACAATTCGGCCAATAAGAACAAGCCATTTGTAGCTGTGAACGTGGCCGCCATTCCGAAAGAGCTGTTCGAAAGCGAATTGTTCGGTCANNGTGCGGTGTCGAGCCACCGGGGCCTGTTCCAGGCAGCCGACGGCGGAACGCTTTTCCTCGACGAGATTGCGGAAATGGACCTGCTGTTCCAGGCCAAATTGCTCCGTGCCTTGCAGGAACGCGAAGTAACGCGCGTCGGAAGCAATACACCTGTGCCGTTCAACTGTCGCATCATCGTGGCCACACACAAAAACCTCCAGGAAGAAGTGCGCAACGGCAATTTCCGCGAAGATCTGTATTACCGTCTCTACGGTTTGCCGATCGAGCTGCCGCCGCTGCGTGAGCGCGATAAAGACATTCTGCTGCTGGCCAACACGTTTATCAAGCGTTTCTGCACCGAAAACGGTCTGGAAGTGAAAAAGATCAGCACCGGTGCGCGGCAGAAGCTCATGAGCTACCACTGGCCGGGGAATGTCCGCGAGCTGAAATCCGTGGTAGAGCTCTCGGCTGTGCTGTCTTCGGGCAGCGAGATCGAAGCAGACGATATCATGCTGTCTTCGACCAACGTTTTGCCGGATGTGATTTCCGAAGAGCTCACGCTGCGCGAGTACAACCGCCGGATCGTGCAGCTGTACCTGGGCAAATACAATAATAACACGAAGCTGGTGGCCGATAAGCTCGATATCGGTCAGACGACTATCTACCGCATGCTGAAAGAAGCAGAAGAATTCCCGGAAGCATAGCTGGTATTAAAGCTAACGTTTCCGTATTTTAGAGAATTGAAACCCAACAAACCCATTCAATGAAAAGGCTCTTGATCGGCTTTTGCTTGTTTACAGGCATTATTGCCCATGCGCAGGACGATTCCTATTACAATTTCGGAATAGGTTTGCGCGCCGGGGAAACTTCCGGTGGCACGGTAAAGATTTTCTGCTCGGAAACTGTTGCCATCGAAGCGATTATCGGCTACTGGAACCGGCAACTGGCTGGTACGGTACTCGTGGAAAAACACTTTGAGCCCTTCCGTGTGCAGGGCTTATTTCTCTACACTGGTGGTGGTGTGCATGTGGCCGGAGCTACGGGCTACAATCGCTGGTACCACCTGGGACGCAAAGTTTACGAATACCGTAATGAAGGAACAGGTTACGGTGTAGACTTGATAGGCGGATTCGAATTCAAATTCCCGGTTTTGCCCGTTGCTATTCATTTCGACCTCAAGCCTTTTATCGAATTCAGCAATCAGGGTGGCATGTGGGTAGCGCTGGATCCCGGAGTTGGTATCAAGCTGGCACTGTGAGCAGCCCGAAACGGTAAAAAGCACGCGGTTGTCGTGATTTTGGCTATTTTTCTGCTCGCAAAAAAACGAGCTTATGGAAAAACAACCTGTTTCGACCAATTACGGCGCCCTGTCCACCCTCACAA
>DJFN01000251.1 GCA_002432085.1 Flavobacteriales bacterium UBA5871 | reverse complement strand
ATCCTGGGCGCCGGCGAAAGCGGTGTCGGAGCGGCCATCCTCGCGAAAGTGAAAGGTGCGTCCGTGTTCGTTTCCGATTTCGGCACGATCAAGCCGTCGTTTCAGCAGGAGCTTGACGAACACGGACTGGAGTGGGAGCAGGGCGCGCATTCGATGGAACGCATTCTGGCGGCCGATATCGTGGTGAAATCGCCGGGCATTCCGGAAAAAGCGCCGGTGATGAAAGCCATTCGCGAAAAAGGAATCAAGGTCGTTTCAGAGATCGAATTCGCAGGCTACTTCACGACGGCGAAAAAGGTGTGCAT
The DNA here is from genome assembly GCA_002432085.1 of Flavobacteriales bacterium UBA5871. Classification (GTDB taxonomy): domain Bacteria; phylum Bacteroidota; class Bacteroidia; order Flavobacteriales_D; family Crocinitomicaceae; genus Fluviicola. Next base: position 18,987 of record DJFN01000251.1, on the reverse strand, counting down.
CACGGGCAGCAACGGCAAAACGACGACCACGATGCTCATTCACCACATGCTGACGAAAGCCGGGATGAACGTAGGACTGGCGGGCAACGTGGGCTACAGCTTCGCGAAGCAGGTGGCGCTGGAAGACAAGGAAATCTACGTGTTGGAGCTCAGCTCGTTCCAGCTCGACGATATGGAAGATTTCAAGGCCGAGATCGCGATCCTGACGAACATCACGCCGGATCACCTCGACCGCTACGAATACAACATGCAGCTCTACGTGAACTCGAAATTTCGCATCCTGCAAAACCAGACAGAAGCCGACTATTTCATTTTCAATGCAGACGACGCGCTGATCATGAAAGAAATCGCCGGGCGGACGATCGCTGCGCAGCAGTATCCGTTCTCGCTCACAAAAACGCTCGAAAAGGGCGGTTATACAGCAAACAAGCAACTCATCATAAACGTTAACAACAATCAATTCTCTATGTCTATTCACGAACTAGCTCTGAAGGGGAAGCACAATACCCAAAACTCGCTGGCATCCGGAATCACCGGTCGTCTGCTGGATATCCGCAAGGAAATAGTGCGCGAAAGTCTGTCCGACTTTGTAAATGTGGAACACCGACTGGAATTCGTAGCCAAGGTGTGCGGAATTGAATTTATCAACGATTCCAAAGCGACGAATGTGAACTCTACGTGGTTTGCGCTCGAAAGCATGGAACATCCTACGGTATGGATCGTGGGCGGCGTCGATAAAGGCAACGACTACACCGAGCTGCTCGAGCTGGTGAAGGAAAAAGTGAAAGCGATCATTTGCCTGGGCAAAGACAACCGCAAGATCATCGACACCTTCTCCGGAGTGGTGGAAACGATCGTGGAGGCCAGCTCGGCTATGGAAGCCGTTGCTTACGGTTACCGCCTGGCGAAAAAAGAGGAAACGGTTCTGCTTTCACCTGCATGTGCGAGCTTCGACCTGTTCGAAAACTACGAAGACCGCGGAAATCAGTTCAAGGAAGCCGTACGCTCATTGTAAGCCGTCATGGAAAACACCAAGGTAACGGACAACCGTCTGCTGGCTGCACGTCAGGAAGGCCTGAAACAGGCTGAAAGCCACTCATTGCGCCCGTTGGGCAAGCTGTGGGGTATGGACGTGTTTGCCTGGTACAATCCGTCGGTGAATGAGCTTTCGGCTACGCTGACGACGTTCCCGTTCCCTGTATTCTGGCTCGGCAACGAAGAGCTGATAAAGGAGCTGTCGCAGGTCGATCCGGAAAGCATGCGCTCGCTGGCCTGGTGCGGACAATACGACTGTGCGCAGATCAGCATTCCCGGCGATGTGATGGGACCAATGCGTTTGCTTACAGCAACGGAAACCCTGGAAGAAACAATAACCATCCTGCGATCGGTGAAACAGGCGAAGCACATTTTGCTGTTCACGGTGGCAGGAAACGAATGGAAAACCAAACTGGCGGATTTTGAAGCGTTCGTTCGCTTAAACGGTACTAAATGATTCAGTTTATACAGAAATATTTCAAAGGCGACCTCGTCATCTGGGTGCTCACGCTGATCCTCCTCGGCTTCTCGCTGGTGAGCGTATACAGCTTTGTGCCTATCCTCGTGAAGATGGAAGGAGGAACGCCGTTCAAATACCTGTTTAAGCACTTTATTTACATCGTTCTGGCAGTTCTGGCCATGTATTGGGTCCACAAGAAAGATCCGAAATACATATCGCGGATGTCGAAGATCATCTTCTACGCCGCCATCGCCCTGCTGATCTTTACCTTGTTCTTCGGAACGAAAGTAAACGAAGCCGGCCGCTGGGTGAAGATTCCGTTTGTGGGACTGACCTTCCAGTCTTCGGATTTTGCCAAGCTGGCCTTATTGATATACCTCGCCCGTCTGCTCACCAAGAAACGGGAATTGCTGCATTCGTGGAAAGACGGATTCCTGCCGATCATGGCGCCGATTGTGATTATTTGTGGATTGATTGTGAAAGATAACTTCTCAACGGCGGCCATTATGTTTATGATTTGCTTCATACTGCTGTTCCTCGGTCGGGTGCCGATCGGGAAAATGCTCACGGTTGTTTGCGGCGGAATTCTGCTCTTTTTTATGGTCGTCGGTGTACACAAGGCTTTGCCGGACCTCAACATCCTTCCGCGCTACGAAACGTGGATGAACCGTATCACGAACCGCTACGATAATTCCTCCGATATCGATGCGCCGGGCAACCTGCAGGCTAATAACGCCGAGCAGGCCATTTACCACGGCGGATTGCTCGGTCAGGGCGTCGGGAACGGAAAAGTGAAGGAATTCATTCCGGAAGCCTACGCCGATTTCTTTTTCGCTTCGTTCGTGGAAGAATTCGGATTGATAGCAGCCGTTTTCCTGGTGCTATTCTATTTGATTCTGCTTTACAGGATCATGCGGATCGCACTTCGGGCGGAGAACTTGTTTGAAACCTATATCTGTCTCGGCATCGGCATTCTGTTGTTGTCGCAGGCAGCAGTAAATATGATGGTCTGCACGGGGATTTTCCCGGTGACAGGCCAGAACATGCCGTTTTTGGCCATGGGAGGATCGGCGATGATCATGGCGTGCGTTTCCATCGGGATTGTCCAGGGAATTGCGCAGCGTCAGCAATCCGATCAGCCGGCTGCGGCAGCAAATGTGTTTGAATAAAATGGGGAGTTAGGATTTCAAGAATAATCAACCCCAAAACTAATATCGCGATATTGTTTTTTTGCTTCGGCATATCGCTTAGAGAATGAAATAAGGAACAAACTGAATGATAAGCAGAGTCATCATATCAGGCGGCGGAACGGGCGGACACATCTTCCCGGCCATTGCCATTGCCAACGAGCTGCGTGCACGGAATCCCAAAGCGCAGATCCTGTTCGTGGGTGCCGAAGGTAAAATGGAAATGGAAAAAGTGCCGGCTGCCGGTTACGAGATCGTCGGATTGCCGATCGTTGGTCTGCAAAGAAAGCTGACGCTGTCGAACTTTGCTTTGCCGTTCAAGCTGGCTAAAAGTCTGCTGAAAGCACGCCGCATTTTGAAGCAGTTCAAACCGGAAGTCGTGATCGGAGTGGGCGGCTACGCCAGCGGTCCTATTCTGAAAATGGCAACTAGCCTGAAAATCCCGACGGTAGTGCAGGAACAGAATTCCTTCCCGGGCAAAACGAACCGCCTGCTGTCGAAAAGCGTTTCGGCGATCTGTACGGCCTACGAAGGGCTGGAAAGCGTTTTTCCGGCGGAAAAGATCCGGTTTACAGGAAACCCGGTGCGCCAGGAGTTGAAAGAATTGCATCTCTCGAGAGCGGAAGCATTCGCGCACTTTCCCGATCTCGATCCGAACCGCAAGACCATTTTGGTTATCGGTGGAAGCCTGGGCGCGAGAACGCTGAACGAAAGCGTGCTGAACGCGCTCGACCGCTACGAAGGCGAACAGGTGCAGGTCTTGTGGCAATGCGGTAAATACTATGTCGAATCGATGCGCAACGAGCTCGCCAAGCGACAGGTTTCAACTGTTGTGCTCACGGATTTTATCGCGCGAATGGACGCGGCCTACACACTGGCGGATATGATCGTTTCACGAGCGGGCGCTTTGTCCATTTCGGAATTGTGCCTCGTTGGGAAACCGATCATCCTGGTGCCGTCGCCGAACGTTGCGGAAGACCATCAGACCAAAAACGCCATGGCGCTCGTGAAAAACGATGCGGCCATCCTGATTAAAGACAGTGAAGCCAAAGAAGCGGTCATGAACGCCGCTTTCGAACTATTAAAAGACGAAACGAGAAGCAATCGTTTAGCTGAAAACATCCGCGCAATGGCCAAGCCGGATGCAACGGCTGCGATTGCGGATGTGATTGAAAATGTGAGTAAGAAATAACCTCCTCCCTTGAGGGAGGAATGAGGAGGGTGGCAAACCAAATTCGTTAGGAAAATCCTCCCCCTTAATCCCCCTCCAAAGGGGGAGAAAAAAAGAAAAAAATGACATTCGAAGACGTAAAACGGATTTACTTCATCGGCATCGGCGGAATCGGCATGTCGGCACTGGCGCGCTATTTCCATGCGAAAGGCTACGCTGTTGCCGGCTACGATAAAACGCCGTCGCCGCTCACCGACGAATTGATCGCGGAAGGAATGGATGTTCACTTCGACGACCTCGGCGAAGCGGTTCCGGAAGCGTTCAAGGATACGGAATCGACCATGGTGGTTTACACGCCGGCCATTCCTAAGAATATGGGCGAGCTGGTATACTTCCAGCAACAGCACCACGTCCTGAAACGCTCCGAAGTACTCGGACTCATCACGCGTACCAGCAAAGGCATCGGTGTGGCGGGAACGCATGGAAAAACCACCACAAGCACCATGCTGGCATACGTCTTGTCGCAGTCGAGCCACAAATGTTCGGCCTTCCTCGGCGGAATTTCCAGCAATTTCCATTCGAATGTGATCATCGATACCGAATCCGAGCTCACGGTGATCGAAGCCGACGAATTCGACCGCTCGTTCCTGCGTTTATCGCCGTATGCGAGCATCATTACGGCTATGGACCCGGATCACCTCGATATTTACGGAGACGAAGAAAGCTTCAAACAGGCTTTCCAGACCTATTCCGACAAGCACAACGACGAAGGCTTTATCGTCCGGAAATGGAACCTGCCGATCCAGCCGGCACCACCAGCTAAAGGCGTAACGCATAATCACATTACTTACGGCGTGAACGCAGCAGCGGCCGCTTACAACGGAAAAAACCTGCGCTCGGTCGACGGCCATTTCTTCTTCGATCTGAAAGGTCCGGGGGTCGACTGGAAAGGCATCGAGCTGGGATTACCCGGCATTCACAACTGTGAGAACGCGATTGCCGTGATCGCCATGTGCATCGAGCTGGGATTGAAGAAAGAAGAGATCCTCGACGGACTGCGCACGTTCAAAGGCGTGAAACGTCGTTTTGAATACCATGTCCGCAAGGAAAAGCTCGTTTATATCGACGATTATGCGCACCATCCGACGGAAATTTCCGCGCTGATCGATTCGGTGCGTATGCTCTATCCGACACGTCACATTACGGGCATTTTTCAGCCGCACCTGTACTCGCGAACACGCGACTTCATGCCCGGTTTTGCCGACGAATTATCCAAGCTCGACAAAGTCATCCTGATGCCCATCTATCCGGCCCGCGAAGAGCCGATCGAAGGCATTACCAGCGACGAGCTCCTGAAAGAAATTGCTGTCGACGACAAACTGTTGCTCACACCGCAGGAAGTGCTCGAATGGAGCAAAGGCGTGACTTCCGGCGTCGTGCTCACGATCGGTGCAGGCGACATCGATCGCCTCGTGTTGCCATTGAAAGAACAACTCAAATCCAATAGCCGATGAAACGCTGGCTGCGCATAGGATCCTGGGCTTTTGCGGTCATTTCGGTGATCGTGCTGCTGAGCTTTGCGGCCAATGAGCAGAACAAGGCGCAGGTCAAACCGCCTGTTGTCACCATCAACGCCATCGACGAAAACGCTTTCCTTACGGAAGAAGAATTGTTACAGCGTCTGAAACGCAAAGGGTTATACCGTCCGGGACAGGAAATGGGCAGCTTGCAGACAACGGCCATCGAAGCCTACATCAAAACCATGCACGAAGTAGAGAACGTGGACGTTTTCCGTCGCATGGGCGGCGAGTGGGCGATCAGCATTCGTTTGCGTCAGCCATTGTCGCGTGTGTTCAACGNNATTCCCGACCGTGCCGACACGTTAACCGTGGATGAAATTATTAACAATGATTCATTGAAAAGTATTCGATTGCTGGATGATATCTATCGAATTTCAAATTATGTTTGTCATGATCCCTTTCTGCGGGCTCAAATCAGCCAGGTCCACCGCACAACAGGCGGTGATTTCGTGCTGATACCCCAGGTAGGCAACCACAGGATCATTTTCGGAGGTGCCCGCACGGATGCAGAAGTGAAGGAGAAAATGGACAAGCTGAAAGTCTTTTACCGGGAAGGTCTCCCCTACGAAGGCTGGAACAAATACGAAACCATCAATCTGAAATTCAGAAACCAGATTGTGTGTAAGAAACGAACAGAAGAACAGGAAAATTAAGCGCCATGTCAAAGTCAAAAACGATCGTAGTTGGATTGGATATCGGGACAACCAAGATTGCATGCCTCGTGGGTACCAAAAATGAGCACGGTAAAATCGAGATCATTTCCATGGGAAAAAGCGAATCGCTTGGCGTGTCGCGCGGTATCGTGTCGAACATCGAGAAGACCGTGCAATCCATCAAGGCAGCTGTCGAGGAAGCACAGGATCGTGTTGACGCCGACCTGATCATCCGCATTGTGAACGTCGGTATCGCCGGCCAGCACATCAAGAGTCTTCAGCACCGCGGTATTTACACCCGCAGCTCTATGGACAGCGAGATCAGCCAGGCAGACATCGACGCGCTGATCGAAGATATGTACAAACTGGTGATGCAGCCGGGTGAGGAAATCATCCACGTATTGCCGCAGGAATATATTGTCGACAACGAACAGGGCATTCTCGATCCGATCGGTATGTCGGGACGTCGTCTGGAAGCCAATTTCCACATCATTACCGGTCACATCAACGCTGCGATGAACATCAACAAATGCGTTCAGAAAGCAGGACTGGAAGTGAAAGACATCATTCTCGAGCCGATCGCTTCAGCCGATGCGGTACTGAGCTCCGAGGAAAAAGAAGCGGGCGTTGTGCTTGTGGATATCGGTGGTGGAACAACCGACGTGGCTATTTTCCACGAAGGCGTGATCCGTCATACGGCGGTTATCCCGTTCGGAGGAAATGTGATCACCGACGATATCAAGGAAGGCTGTACGATCCTGCGTCGCCATGCCGAAGCGCTGAAAGTGAAATTCGGCTCGGCTTTGGCATCCGAAAGTCAGGAAAGCGAAGTGGTGTGCATTCCGGGACTTCGTGGCCGCGATCCGAAAGAGATCACGCTGCGCAACCTGGCAAGCATCATCCAGGCGCGTATGGAAGAGATCATCGAGCACGTGTACTACGAGATCCGCAACTCCGGCTACGAGAAAAAGCTCATCGCAGGAATCGTGGTAACGGGTGGTGGAGCCCAGCTGAAGCACATTACGCAGCTCTTCGAGTTCATCACCGGAATGACGACGCGCGTTGGCTTGCCGACCGAGCACCTGGCGAACACGAATACGATCGACAGCATCGCCAGCCCGATGTACGCAACCGGTATCGGACTCGTTATGAAAGGATTCGAAGGCGTTGAATCGGTAAAACAACACACAGAGCCGGCTGTCGGACAGGTGAAGACCCATTCGAACAAGTCGCGTGGTTCCTTCTTCGATACCATCATTACGAAAAGTAAGAACTGGTTCGCGGAAGACGACTTATAAAGAATTATAAATGGAACAATTATAAATTATCAAGGCTTTATAATTGCGCATTCATAATGGATAATTAGGAAATAAAGCACAACAATAAAAACAAAGCACATGGAATTCGATTTGCCAAAAGGAAACACATCCATCATTAAGGTGATCGGTGTAGGTGGAGGCGGTAGCAACGCTGTCAACCACATGTACAATCTAGGAATCAAAGGTGTGGACTTCATCGTCTGCAACACCGACAGACAAGCGCTGGACATTTCTCCTGTGCCGCTGAAAATCCAGCTGGGGCCAAGCCTCACGGAAGGTCGCGGTGCGGGTTCTATTCCGGAGATCGGTCGCAACGCTGCTGTCGAAAATATTGAAGAGATCCGCGAATTGCTCGCCGGCGGAACCAAAATGGTATTCGTAACGGCCGGAATGGGTGGTGGAACCGGAACAGGTGCCGCACCGGTGATCGCTCATGTAGCGAAACAGCTGGGCATCCTGACAGTTGGTATCGTAACCGTTCCGTTCAGCTTCGAAGGCCGCAAGCGTCGTCAGCAAGCCGAGCTCGGACTCGAGCAGATGCGTGAGAACGTTGACACACTTCTGGTGATCAACAACGAGCGCCTGCGTGAAATCTCCGGCAACCTGTCGCTGGTAAATGCTTTCGCGAAAGCTGATAACGTACTCTCGACAGCTGCCAAGGGCATCGCTGAAGTGATTTCCGTTACCGGAGCGATCAACGTGGACTTCAACGACGTGAACACCGTTATGAAAGACAGCGGCGTAGCCATCATGGGATCTGCATCCGCTGAAGGCGACGACCGTGCGATCGTAGCAGTTCGCGAGGCGCTGAACTCACCGCTGTTGAACGACAACAACATCCAGGGCGCGAACTACGTGCTCCTCAACATCACTTACGGCGATTCCGATGTAACGATGGACGAAATCTCCGAGATCACCGACTACATCCAGGAAGAAGCCGGTTCTACAGCCGATGTGATCTGGGGTCATGGTTACGACGCTACATTGGGCAGCAAGCTCAGCGTAACGCTCATCGCGACGGGTTTTCATTCATCACCGGTAACGGGTTTCGAGAAAGCGCCTGAGCGCACCGTTCGTACACTCGAAGAAGAGCCGCGCAACGAGATCAAGGCACCGCTGACTTCGCCTACACAAGTCGTGGAGAAAGAAGAAGTATCCGAAGAGCCGTTCCTGAAAACAGAAGCAACGCCGATTGTGGAGCCTGTCGCAACACCGGTTGATCAGAACGCTCTGAACTTCGACTGGGATATGGAGCCTGAGAAAACAGCTCCGGCCCCTGTAGCAGCACAGCCTGTGGTTGAAGAAAAAGAAGAAGTAACGCGTTTCTTCCTCGAAGACGAAGATGAGCAAAAGAATACGCTTGAAAACGTACAAACCAAAGCACCGTTGTCGCCGGAAGAAATTCAGCGTCGTGCTTCGGAGCGTATGGAGCGCATCCAGCAATACAACATCAAGCTGAAAAAAGCGGAAGGATTGAAAGAGCTCGAAGATGAGCCGGCTTACGTACGCCGTAACATCCACCTGGAGAACATCTCCAAAAGCTCCGAGCAGAAAGTGAGCCGCTACGGTCTGTCCGAAGACGAAAACGGTTCCGGGCTGCGCACGAACAACTCCTTCTTACACGATAACGTAGATTAAGAGACTTCAGGATAGCAAGACGTCAGGACATCAGGAGAAATGCTGGTGTCTTGTTCTCTTTTCCTGACATCCTGAAACTCTGAAATCTTAAAATCCAGAAAAAATGACGTTAACCGAACGTATCAATAACGATATCAAGCAGGCAATGCTCGCCAAGGACAAGCTCAAGCTCGAAACCTTGCGTGACATCAAAGCCAAGTTCATGCTTGAAGCAACTTCCGGAGCGGGTGCCGTTACCGAAGAGGCCGCTATGAAAGTGATCATGAAGCTGCATAAACAGCGTATGGAAGCTTATGGCATCTACAAAGAACAAAACCGCGAAGATCTCGCCGAGCCTGAATTACAGCAGGCAAAGATTATCGAGGTCTACCTTCCCGAAATGATGAGTGACGACGCGATCCGTGCGGCTATTGCTGCCAAGATCGCTGCCGTTGGCGCAACCGGTCCGCAGGACATGGGCAAAGTCATGGGACCAATCTCCGGTCAGCTGGCCGGGAAAGCAGACGGCAAACGCATTGCCGAGCTGGTAAAAGAAGCCCTTGCGGCAAAATAAACATGGCTTTATTCTAAACCGAGTCCCTTAGACTTTGTTTTTTATTGTTGAGAATCCCTTCTGTTTCGGCGGAGGGGATTTTTCTTTGCCGCTGCGCGGAGTTGGAAGTTGTTGAGTTATTAGTTGCGAGTTGGTCTTCAATAACTTCTAACTTCCAACTCACACAACTAAAAAACTCCCAACTAAACCCTATATTTGATTTCAAACCCGAAACACCATTTCAACATGCCCATAGTCTATTTGTTGCTCATCATCCTTGCCTTCGTTTCTTCTCGTTTACACTGGCCGCTTACGAGTCTGGCTGTCATAGCGGGTTTCCTTATCGCGACCGTAGATGTGCTCATCCAATTCATTCGCGTATTGATGAAGCGAACACATTTTTCGACCTTGCTCGGCGCGCTGGCATTGTTCTTTCTGAGCATAGGTTACCTGTTCTTCTGGCTCAGCTGGCCGGGTGGTTTTGTCATGAGCTGTTTCGGAGCGATCGTGGCACTGGCATTTATCGTCTATTGGTTCATTGCCAAACGCAAGCTCAACCTGCGATTCGGAGTCGTACTCACCGTTTTTATCGTTCTGTCGGCTTTTCTTTCCATGAAGCCCTCGACTTTCTACTGCATGAAGAACGATATCGATCCGCACAGGCCCGACGCACCGATATTCATACTGCATGAGCTCGCATGGAGATACAACCGCGAAGGGAACCGCGAGGCTGCCATGCGCTTATTGCTGCAGGAAAAACAGAATATCGAAGCGAAGCAAGCCTACTTGGCGAAAGAGCAACGTCCGGACGCTTATCTTATCAAGGATTTTGAAGAGAATGAGCTGATCGTCAATGCAGCACTCGATCAGCTTATAAAAGGCGGCTGGACGGATTACCGACCGATGGCTCCTGAAGATTTTCGATTGGAATAAATACAGCATGTATTTTGGATTTCTGTTCTTTGTGATCTTAACCGTTGTCTATGCACAGACATATTGGACATCGCAGATCTTTTTCCTCTTCTTTGGATTGATGCTTCTGCTCGCCGACGTCGTGGCACAGGGAATTCTTACCATCATAGATCGTACTCATCTCATAAGATTATTCGGAGCGATCGCATTATTGTTGCTCGGACTAGCCTATACGATGATCTGGTCATTCTGGCCGGGCGAAACGCTTATATCAATTATTGCATTGATTGTTTCGTGCGGCTTCTTCTGGTATTGGCGAAAAAACAAATTCAGGCTTACGTCGCGTTTCTGGATGATCAGCTTATTTTTTGTGCTGGTTTTGATCGGAGCCCAATTAAAGGATTCCACGATGTTTTGCCTGAAATTTAATATGGATAAGGAACATCCGGAAGCGCCTATCGCGTTCAAACATCGCCTGGCGTGGTTATATAATAAAGAAGGTGAGAAACAGCGAGCCCATCGTTTTTTACGCGAGGAAGAGCAATATCTTTTAAAGCAGTTGTATAGCCCACTGGCGGATGAAGAACAAAAGCAATTCTATCAGCAGGATCTGAAACTGGTCCGGGCGGCGTTAAAAGAATATCATTCAGGGAATTGGAAAACTTATAAGAGACTTCAAAGTGAAGTAGCCTGACCCGTTACCCGTTTTTTATGAATTATTGGATTTTATGACTGATCCTGAGGTTGTTACCTAATAAAAGCGTTTTCAATCAGTTGTAAGCAAATCGTGCTTCGACAGCCGTTTTACGCTCTTTTTTATTCCTGAAGGACGTGGTAACTTACGATGGTTAACCCATTTAAAGCCTCAGTATGAAAAAGATCTACGCATTAACCTGCGCGGTTAGCTGTTCTTTGGCCCTCGACGCTCAAGTGATCTGGTCGGAGAACTTCAACATGGCAACTGACACCACACCACCGGCAGGATGGACCAACAACGACCTCGACGGCAACGGCATTCTCTGGGTCTTCAACAATCCCGGAGATCGCGAGCTGCTCGTACCGATCGATTATCCCGCAGCGATCTTCGACAGCGATTACCTCAGCGCCGAAGGAATGACCGAAGAAGCGGTGCTCGAATCGCCAACGTTCGATGCCAGCCATCCGAACGACTATTTTATCCTGGAATTCGATCACACCTTCGTGCAGAACCTCGAGAATGCCAAGATCATGGTCGAAGTCTACAACGGAGCGATCTGGCAGGAACTGTATTCGGATACCGTCGGCGTTGGTTTCGAGCACGTCATGATGGATATGACGCCTTTACTGGGACAAAGCGCCGCGGCCAAAGTGCGCTTCCATTGGATCGGTTCCTGGGATTATTACTGGATCGTCGACAACGTTACCGTTACGCAGATGCAATGCCTTTTCCCGATGGATGTGGCGATCAGCGACATAACGACCACTTCGGCGATGCTGACCTGGAATCCCGGCGCTACGGAGACGGAATGGGACATTGAATTCGGCCGTGCGGGATTTGAGCTGGGACAAGGTACGTCCGATCAGACTTCGGGTGTCACGGAATACCTGATCGATTCGCTTTACCCGGATAGTTTATACGAAGTCTATGTGCGTTCGAATTGCGGCGCTTTCGTCAGCAACTGGGTCGGACCGATTCCGTTCTGGACAGCCTGCGAGCCGCAATCGGTCACCGTTTTTCCGTGGAATGTCAACTTCGAGCACACCAACCTGCCGGAAATGACCTGCGGCTGGACGACAGAGGACGCGAACAACGACACCTACACCTGGTTTCCGTTCGACGCCTTCGTATCCGCTTCACCGCCCGTTGCGATGTATTCCGCTTACAACCCCGACGATCCTTCGGAACCGATGGACGACTGGCTGATCTCACCCGAGCTCGAATTGACGGCCGGAACCTATCAGCTGCAATTCCTCTATGCGGCCGGTGGCGGCGATTTCACGGAAAAACTGGCTGTGCATCTCGGAACGGGACCTTCGGGCGCGGAAATGACGACCGAATTGCTCGATCTTCCGGCCATTGTCAATGAAGATTACGATACGGCAACGGTCAACTTCGAAGTGCCGGCAACGGGTTCCTATTACCTCGGCTTTCACGGCTACAGCGACGCGGATATGAACTTCCTCACTATCGACGACGTAAGCATCGACACTTGTTTCAACTGTCCGCTTGCTGTTGATGAGCAAACGCTGGCAGAAATTGCCGTGTATCCGAATCCGACGAAAGGATTGCTGCACATCGATTCACCGGAAACGAACGGTGAGCTGAACGTTTCCGTTCTCGACTTCGCAGGGAAAGAAGTGTACGGTTCGCCGGACAAACAGGGAGCTTTCGATCTCGACCTGTCGAAACTGCAAAGCGGTGTTTATTTCGTGCGATTCAGCTCCGACAATGCCAGCTTCGTGCAGCGTGTCGTTCTGACGGATTGATTACAAGTTCTTCGCCTGTTCCTGCATCCAGGTTTTGGCCGGAACGATCTCGCCGTTTTTCAGCTTGATCTGGTAAGGCTGTCCGGATGCAGACGAGCGGGAAGCAATGTGCTCGATAAAGTCGTTCAGCGTTTTGACTTCTTCTTCGGCCCGTTGCCACTTGCTGTGCAGATGCTCTGCTGCCTCGACCGGTCCGTGTTCTTCGCCGTTGCGGATAAAACGTACGTCGGAAGCTGCCACGGTTTTGATCAGCGTCTCGATCTTCTGTTTTTCGGCAGCAAGATCGGCCGCCGGTTTCGCACCTCTTTTTCGAATGGTAAATGAAGCGTCGTCGTTGCCGATCAGGCGGTTGTGCATACGCGTGCAGGTAATGACATACGCTTCGCCATCGAAAAGAAACTGCACGTCTTCGTTCAGGCTGATAAATTCCTGCGTCAGTGTCGAATTTTCGTCCCGGATGACCAGCAGCGTTGTTCCGTTCGTGATGTCGTCGATAGTGACCCGCAGATTCCGGTTATGTCCCTGTATTTCGATTTCGCTTCATTGGGAAAGCCTGAAGGATTTTTCTTCGTTTTCGAGGATCACGCCATTCTGATTGGTGCGGCCACAGGCGATCAACAGGGCGAAAAACGACAGCAGACAGATTGTTTTCATCAGCTCAAGATAGAAAAAAACAGCCGTATTCGTGTAAAGCTAACCGATTGACGGCTATGCAATTCATCGGACATTTCTTCCCGAATACTTGCCAGCCGATTCGTTTTTTGATTCTTTTGTAAGGTGAAGAGCATCAAACAGAACCGGATAATGACGTTTGCAAAGCGATTGCTGATGATCGTGCCTGTGTGGCTGCTGCTGAGCACCTGCGACGGCGTTTCGCTCAAAGCACGGAACTACGCTACACGCAACGTGGTCATTATTGTCATCGACGGTATTCGTTACAGCGAATCTTGGGGCGACACAGCTTACACGAATATTCCCGCCCGGGCTGCTTTGCTGGAAGAAGGCGTGCTCGTGAACCGTTTCCTCAATAGCGGAATTACTTTCACTAATCCCGGTCACGCAACGGTTCTTACGGGCAATCACGAAAACATCGACAACGTTGGCGGTGAGTTTCCGGCGCATCCGACTCTTTTCCAGGTCTGGCTGAAGCAAACGGCGAATGCGCTTCCAACAGACGCGTATGTGATCACGTCCAAGAACAAGCTGCACGTATTGCGTAAATCCACCGATCCGGATTACACAGATTATGCAGCGACGATCAATTGCGGCTTCAACGGCGATGGAACCGGCGGCATGTGTACGGATTCGGTAACACTATTGCGGGCGTTGAATATCTTCTCGACCGTCAAGCCAAAGCTCACAATGATCAGCTTCCGCGAGCCTGATTCCTACGGTCATGCGAACAACTGGAACGGTTACATCGCTGCGATCCAGAAAACCGATCAGTACGTTCTCCAGGTGTGGAATTACCTGCAATCCGATCCGTTTTACAAAGACAAAACCACGCTCATCGTAACCAATGACCACGGCCGTCATCCCGAAGGCATTTACGATGGATTTCCGTCCCACGGTGATGGCTGCGAAGGCTGTCGGCGAATCGAATTCTTCGCGATTTCACCGGATTTCAAGAAAAACTACATCAGTCAGCATAGCTACAACCAGCGCGACATTTCTGCAACGGTCGCCGAGCTTTTACACCTGCAGTTTCCAACCGGGAAAGGCCGTGTGATGCAGGATTTGCTGAAGTAAAGAAGCGGGAACGGTTTTTGTAATTCGGCCGGAAACAACATCCACCGAAAATGAAAACTTATCTTTTGCTCGCCTTGCTGTTCTGCGCTTTTTCCACCAAAGCCCAGGAATCACCAACCGAAATGCAGTTAAAAACCGAGGTGCTGGATTCGCTCCTGCAAACCTCGGATCTTATTCACGTCTTCAGTGGAATCAGAAGTACGGAATCGTCCAATGAAATCCTTCTTTCGACGCATGTCTGGGCGTTGCAAAATGGCTACATCAAACTGGGCGAAGCGTACTTTTTCGATCTGAGCCACCTGGTCTGGTTCCGGATGGTGCCGCATCGGACCGCGGGGAACGTGTTGCAGCTGTATTTTAACTGATCGTTTTACAGAGCATTTTGCTAGCTTCGTGTTATGCTGCATATCCGTCCCTACGAGCCGTCCGATCGCGAAGCCTGCATTGCGCTTTTTAAAAGCAACATGCCTAAATTCTTCGATCCGACTGAGCTGCCGTTGTACGAGCAATTCCTCGATGCGCTTGAAAAAAACGTTCCGGGAAAAGCCGGCAACGAGCTGGAACATTATTACGTGGCCGAACAGAACGCACGCATCGTGGGTTGTGGCGGCCTTTGTCTCCGCGACGAAGGAAAAGTGACCTGCATGGCCTGGGGAATGGTCGATAACGCGCTTCACAAACAAGGAATCGGTCGGGAATTACTGCTGTTCCGCCTTCAGAAAATGGACGAGCTCTTTCCCGGAGTCGCCAAAGTGCTCGATACGACCCAGCATTCCTTCGGTTTTTTCGAACGCATCGGTTTCCGTGTAACGAAGATCACGCCCGACTATTACGCGCCGGGCATGCACCGCTACGATATGGTGTTCCAGTCACCGGTTTGACAGTCTTCAGTCGGTCGGTCTACCTAAGTGGAATCTAATATCAGATAGAGTCGAGAATATCGGAATTATCCAGTCTGATCTCGCGTTTCTGATCCGTAAGAGATGGCAACAGGTCTTCCATTTTGCTGTATTCTTTCACCATGCGAACCGTTACGATCGTTAATGGAATGCACAATGCCGATACGACAACATTAGCTCCCGAAGTGAAGATCAGCATATCGATATCGTCGTTTCGCATTTCGATACGACTGATGATATTCGAAATGACACTGTAGCTGATCCAGAGAGCCCACCAGATACCTACCTGGCGCGCGCGATTCTTTCGTTCGATCAGATCGGCTTTTGCAAGTACATCTTCCGTTTCATAAACCATTTCCTTCATGATGTTATAAGGTCGGAACCAGTTGAGAATCGGAACGAACCACGCTCCGGCAGCCCATCCTTCCGAATGCGACAAATTCGGAACAATCTTGTGCAGATTGTAATAACCGCGGCGGAACCACATAATAAATGTAATAGCAGCGCCGATAATCACAAGCAGAAATACAATTCCGATCAGCAATTGACGCATGTCATTCGCATTGGCGGCTTCCAGAGTGATCATGCTGCCGTTGTTGGCGTCCTGCAAAAGCAGCATCTGGAAGTAATACGAAATTCCGGAAATCAGCTCTACAGCCATGTACATCCAAAGAAAAGCGATAGCGATCCGGGCACGTTGTGCATTAGGTCTCATAAGTCAGTTTATTATTTGGCCCTAAAAATAAATTATTTATTCGGTCTTACAGTCTCCAGTCAGTCCCGTAACAAAAATATCTGCGGGCATCCGCGGAATCTGCGGGAGCTGTCACTTCACAGCTCTGAAATCCGCTCCCGATACGCAATCCGAGCCTCCTCCGTAAAATAAGGATAGAAAAACTCCACCAGCAGTCGGTGATAATGCTGCACCGTTTCAGGCGTTTTGGGTTCGTTGTAAACTTCCGATGACGCGATCCAGCAATCACTGAACACACGGATGCGATCGTTCAGGTTTTCGTATTCGCCGGGAAATTCGGGTGGACGCATAATGCCTTTCTCGATCGCGATGTTGAAAGAGTAGAGGTAAGTGGCTTTCCGGATCTTTTCCAGCTCGATGAAATGGGTGTGAATGCCCGGATTTTCGCGCATGTTCTGGTTGAAATCGATCATCAGGAAACGATAGCGAAAGAGTGCTTCCATACCGGCACGAGTCGAATCGAGAATAAATTCCAGGTTCATTTCTTCCGTTCCCAGACGCGCTTTTTCAGTTTCGAAATCAACGAGCAGCTGGTAGTACAACGCCTCGATGATGTCTTCGCGCTTTTTGAAATGGTAATTCAGATTGCCCTGGCTCATGCCCAGCTCGGCGGCAATGCGACGTAACGTGATATTCGGAACTCCAAATTGGTTGAAGAGCTCGAGCGATTTTTCCAGGATGCGTTCGCGTGTTGTCAATTCTTTAGTAAATCTGACCTAATCTCAAAAAGATTAGTAACTTTGACCTAAAATTAAGCATTCTCTTCCAAAGATTGCAACTTAACTCAGAATACCATGAAAAGAGTACACCTGTTCGAGTTCGAGGATTTCCAATGGTTCCCGACGTTTCTGCGCAATTACCTGACCGATTTCCTGCAATTCCTGTCGAATCGTTTTGATTTGTATAAAGATGTCGTTCCATTGCTAAGCGAAGCACTGGAAAGATCAGGTGGTCATACGATCGTGGATCTCGCTTCGGGTGGCGGTGGCGGTTTGCTGAAGCTTTCGGAACATCTGAAGGAAAAGCATCCGGACCTGAAGATCATTCTCACGGATTACTATCCGAATGTCACGGCGTTCAAACGCACAACGGCTCTTTCACCGGTATTCACGTATTACGAACAATCGGTTAACGCGATGGATGTTCCTTCCGATCTTAAAGGATTACGAACCCAATTTCTCTCGTTACACCATTTTCGCCCGGAAGCTGCGGTGAAGATCCTGCAAAATGCCGTCGACTCGAACACGCCGATTGCCTTGTTCGAAGCCCAGCAGCGCGACGTAAAAAGCATGATCTCGATGATCTTTTCGCCGGTTTCCGTATTGCTGGTTACGCCTTTTATTCGTCCGTTCAGCTTGGGAAGAATCCTGTTTACCTACATCATTCCGCTGGTGCCTTTGTTCGTCATGTGGGACGGCATCGTTTCGGCCTTGCGCACGTATTCCGAAAAAGAAATGCACGAGCTGGTTTCCAAAGTCAATGGTCACGAACGCTTTGAATGGAAAATCGGGGTGAAGAAGTCGGGGCCGGGCGGTGTTCCATACTTGATCGGTCTTCCGAAATAGTTGGTGAGTTGGTGAGTTGATGAGTTTTTGAGTTCGTTGCTAGTTTAGGTGAAGATTAACCTCATCACTTGGTCGCTGTCTCCTCGGTGTCTGATATAATAGGTTGATAATCATAGGTCATTTTGGCTTTTGTCTCCCTGTTGTCATTTGAAAGCTTTTGTGTATCCGCCTGAGGCGGAGAGTGCTTCGAACCCCACACAGTGCGTCAACTATTCTTTTGTGCCTCCTGTCTGCCGANNACGCCGCTGCATCCCGCGTATTCACTACCTTTTGAACCGCTTTCTCCATTTTTCCGATCATTTTTTTCTCCCTCGCAGTAACTTTTTCAAACCCTTCCGGTCATACTGACAAACAACGCCAAAACGGGGTTATGAAAACACGAAAATGGATACTCGCTCTTGCCTTCGCTTCGATGAGCTCCTTTTCGTTCGGGGGAATAAGCGTAGTCCTCGATGTTTTCGACCACGACCTGGACATTAGTAAAAACGTTACAACAAAACCAATAGATATGAAAGCACAAAAATGGATTCTCGCTCTTTCACTGGTACTCGTTACTTCCCTCTCTTTTGCAGGCAACGGAGAAAATCTCCTGAAAAAGAAAGTGAATCGAATGGTGAAATACCCTGAGCTGGCTTCGGCTGAAAAAACAAACACCGAAGCGATCGTACAATTCACTGTCAGCGAAACCGGCTACCTGGTTGTTGACAAGATCGACTGCCCGAATGCCGAAATCGGTGAATCATTCAAGCGCCAGATCGAAAAGATCCGCGTTACACCGGAAGCCGACATCGTTGGCAAGACTTATACCTACCGCTTTGTCGTAGAAGTACAGTAACCGTTTTTACACCACGGTTTGTTAGATAAAAAGCCCTTCCGATAACTATCGGGAGGGCTTTTTATATTCCTCAAAACTCGCTCTGAAATATATAGCGATCGCAGTGACACGAAGATCTGCTTCGTGTCACACTAAAACATAAAATGTCCGACGAAGAAGGCCCGTTTCAGGTCACATTGATTTTGTCTGGAATAATAATAAAAGGGAAATAAAGCGGTGATAAAGCGGTGAT
>DJFN01000227.1:941-2528 GCA_002432085.1 Flavobacteriales bacterium UBA5871 | reverse complement strand
ATACGCCTACGACGACTGGTGTATCGCGCAATACGCACGATCCATTGGAAAAGAAGCAATTGCAACAGAATATTTGAAGCGTTCCGAGAACTGGCGCAATCTTTACAATCCGGAAAGCGGATTCTTCCAGCCGCGTGAAGGCGGTCGCTGGCTGCCAAATTTCGTTCCGAACGAAGTAAACCACCACTTCACCGAAGCGAATGCTTGGCAATATTCACTGGCCGTTCAGCACAACATTCCGGGACTGATCGCCATGAAAGGCGGTCCGAAGCGCATGGAAGCATTCCTCGATTCGTTGTTCCTTTCTTCGTCCGCGATGTCGGGACGCGAGCAGGCGGACATCACCGGTCTGATCGGCCAGTATGCACATGGGAACGAGCCTTCGCATCACATGGCTTACCTCTACAATTACGTCGGAGCGCCACATAAAACGCAGGAAATGCTCGATCGTATCCAGCGCGAATACTATCACAACGCACCGGACGGCTTGTCGGGCAACGAAGATTGTGGACAAATGTCGGCGTGGTACGTTTTGAGCTCTATGGGCTTTTATCCTGTAACGCCGGGTAGTAATGTTTATGCGATCGGAAAGCCGATGCTGGACCGCGCTGCGATCAGAACAGCCGAAGGTGTTTTCGCTATGGAAATGAGAAACAGCTCGAAAGAGAACAAATACATTCAGTCGATCGAATGGAACCGCGAGCCATACAAAAAACTGTACATCACGCAGGAAATGATCAACAAAGGCGGCTTGCTGACCTTCAACATGGGACCGAACCCGAATCCGGAATTAGCGGCTTATGAAACGGGAGCTGTAACGCACGGTGAAAAGATCATTCCGGCGCCGTATTTTCAGGTTGCAGGAACCGTATTCCCGGAAGAGCTGCGTGTGAGCATCGAAACGCTTCCGGACGAAACCGGCAAGATCGTTTATACTGTCAATGGAGAAGAGCCAACGATCGCTTCACCGGTATTCGAGAACAACATCGTGCTTTACCAGACCACAACGCTGAAAGCACGTGTTTACCGCGAAGAGCAAGGTGGCAAGGTTGTTTACGGTCCGGTCGTGACAACTGAATTCGTCAAATTCGTTCAGGATAAGACCATTGAGCTGAAAACGCAATATGCGAACCAGTATTCAGGCGGAAACAGCAACGCGCTGATCGATGGGCAGAAAGGCGGTTCCGATTACCGTTCCATCGGCTGGCAAGGCTGGCAGGGACAGGATGTCGTGGCGGTGATCGAGCTCAACGAAGCAAAAGATATCACCAAAGTGGCTGTTTCCTGTTTGCAGGACACCAAATCATGGATTTTCTTCCCGAAAGCGCTTGTTGTGGAAATCTCCGATGACGGCGTCAATTACCGCAAAATCGGAACAGTTGACAACAAGATCGTAAGNNAGAAGGCACGATCCGCAACAAGCTGGTCATGGATTTCCCGCCGGTGAAAGCCAAATTCGTTCGCGTAAAGCTGGAAAACTACGGCAAATGTCCGGCATGGCACCTCGGCGCCGGCGGCGATACGTGGATTTTCATGGACGAGATTACTATAGAGTGAGCAGTCAACAGTGAATAGTGAACAGTTGGT
>DJFN01000227.1:0-778 GCA_002432085.1 Flavobacteriales bacterium UBA5871 | reverse complement strand
CGGAAGAAACTACGAGGACATGAAGAAACATGGCCTGAAGCTGACACAGGAGCAGATCTATTCCATCAATAAATCCTCGTTGAAAGACGCCGTTATTTCCTTTGGCGGTTTCTGTACGGGAGAAATGATTTCCTCACAAGGACTCGTGCTCACCAACCACCACTGTGGCTACGATGCCATCGCCGGGGCTTCCACACCGGAACACAACTACCTCGACAATGGTTTCTGGNNGTTCATGATCCGCATGGAAGACGTTTCTGCTACGATCCTGAAAGAATTGAATTCCTCGATGACCGCCGAGCAGCGCGCTGCGAAAATCAAGGAGATTGCTGCCATTCTTGAAAAAGATGCGGTTGCCGGAACGAACTACGAAGCATTCGTGCGCGATTTCTACGATGGCAACGAATTCTACCTGTTCGTGAAAGAAACGTTCAAAGACGTTCGCCTGGTGGGAACTCCGCCGCAATCGGCAGGAAAATTCGGTGGTGATACCGACAACTGGGAATGGCCGCGTCATACCGCCGATTTCTCCATGTTCCGTATCTATTCCGGTACAGACAATAAGCCGGCTGATTTCAACAACTCCAACGTACCTTACAAGCCAAAGCATTCCCTTCCGATCTCTATTAAAGGAGTGAAGCAAGGCGATTACGCAATGATCATGGGCTTCCCGGGAAGAACCAACCGTTACCTCACTTCTTACGGTGTGGAGCAGGCAATTTCCCTCGAGCAGCCGAAAATCGTTGACGTCCGTGCGAAGAAACTGGAGATCATGAAG
>DJFN01000031.1 GCA_002432085.1 Flavobacteriales bacterium UBA5871 | reverse complement strand
AGCGTAAGTAGTGAATCACAACCGGCTGCATTTTCCAGCAGCTGCGTGTAGGTTCCGCTAGTCGTGTAGTTCTGACCGTTGAGCTCGTAATCGTCACAGGAAGTCACATTCAGCGTGGCCGAGGTGTTATTCCGGATGTCGAGAACCAGTGTCAGCAGCGAATCACATCCGAGAGCATTCGTGAGCACCTGGTCGTATGTTCCGTCCGCAGTGTAGGTTTCTCCGTTCAATTCATACGATTCGCAGGAAGTGATGTGCAATGTGTCGAGCGTACGATTGACGGTCAGATTGAGCGTCAGGACCGAATCGCAGCCGTTCTGGGACGGAAGCGTAACGGTATAATCGCCGCTTGTGTCGTACAGCGTTCCGTTCCATGTATAGGGATCGCAGGTAACGATCGTATCTGCATGACCAAGCGGAAGGCATTCGCCAAATTTCACGATGAAGGCATCGCGTCCGCCTACTGCGTTCAGATAAGTAATTCCGGTTCCTGGATTGAAGTCAGCAGTGCCTTGATAACTACCGGTTAAATAATAGTTTCCCGAAGGAGCGACAAATACACTGGAGACCTCATCGTCTGAAAAGCTTCCATATTGCAGCACAGAGACAAAATTGCCGTTTGCATCGGTTCGAAGCAGAAAACCATCGCTTTCTCCTGCCGATGTGCGGTTTGCTATTCCGCTTCCGGGATTGAAATCAACCTATGCGGAGAAAAAACCGCCGATAAATAGTTCGTCGGCTGCATCGATGGCCAGCACATTCGGTTCTTCCTCTCCCATACAGCCCATTGTCTTCACCCACAGATGATTTCCGTTATTGTCCAGTTTCCAGAGAAACAGGTCGGATAGGCCTGCTGTGTTGGCGTTTGCAAGGCCCAATCCGGGATCGAAATCGATCGCTCCTGAAAAGTAGCCGGCAACCAGGATATTTCCCGACGCATCGAGGCAAATGGAATTCCCCTGATCGTCCTGTGTGCTTCCGATTCTCTTCGCCCAGACGTAATTTCCGTCGGTGTCCCATTTCAGTACGAAAACGTCGTCGAGTCCTATCGGGGCAATATTCGCTACGCCCGCGCCCGGATCGAAATCCACGGTGTAAGTGGTCGCATAACCCGTGGCATAGATCGCTCCGGCATTGTCCACGGCGATATCCATGAAAACGTCGGTATTGGAGCCTCCGATTTTCTTCGCCCATATAAAATTGCCGGCCGGATCGAGCTTGAGCATGAACGCGTCGTACAGATTGGCTACGAGGTTAAAGACGCCGGGTCCGGGATCGAAATCGACCGTTCCGACAAAGCTGCCGCAGGTATAAACATTGCCTGACAGATCGAAAGCCATCGAAATGCCTCTGTCGAGCGACCCTCCCGGACAGCCTTTCACCCAGACAAAATCGCCGTTGGAGGTTAGTTTCAGGATGAAAATGTCTTCGGCCTGACCCGCGGTCATCGAATTGTTTCCTGCTCCGGGATTAAAATCCACGGTTCCGGTGTAGTACCCCGTCATGAACAGGTTTCCGGAGGCGTCCAGTGTTGAATAGAATGCAAAATCGTAGCCTGTTCCGCCAATACGTTTTCCCCACAAAAAATTCCCTGCTGCGTCGAGCTTGCTGATAAAGATGTCGTAGCCACCGGCTGTCGTGATCGTAGAGCTTGCCGCCCCCGGATTCATATCGATCGTTCCCTGGAAGCTACCTACTGTGTAGACATTTCCGGCTGCATCGGACATCACGCTTCTGCCGGATTCATAGACTGTTCCCTGTATAGCTTTCGCCCATTGAAAGTCCTGCGCCTTCAGGTGATTTGCGGTAAAAAGAAATGCTGTAAGGAAAAGAAAACGGCAGAGGTACTTCATTTTAGGCCAGTTAAGAGCCACAAAGATACAGAATTCGCGATCAGCAATTGAAAAAGTAGTTCGATCGGTTGAGAATGCCTTTTTTTGCTGCTTTTTTGGGGTTATGGCCAAAAAAATAGAAGAACCTGGGTTATCTTCGTTCAACCAATCCCCGCAACATGACTCCGGAAAACTTAGCGAAGCAAATCGATTTCATCAGGGAAATTGATAAGGTCAAGTACATTCAGCGAAAAACGAAGCTGTTCAACAGCGACCGCAACGAAAACGACGCCGAGCACAGCTGGCACCTGGCTTTAATGGCGATTGTGCTGATGGAGCATTCCAACGCGGCTGTCGACCTGTTGAAAGTGGTCAAAATGCTGCTGATTCACGATATTGTTGAAATTGACGCCGGTGATACGTTCATCTACGACACGCAGAAAAATCACTCGAATACCGATGAAGAACGCCTGGCTGCCAACCGCATTTTTGGGATGCTCCCAAAAGCTCAAGCGGAAGAGCTCATCGAAATCTGGGAAGAATTCGAGGCCGGCGTAACCGCTGAAGCCAGATTCGCCCGAGCAATGGACCGGTTGGAGCCTTTGCTGCAAAATACTTCCAACAACGGCGGGACCTGGAATGAATTCGGCGTCAACTATGAAAAGGTTCACGAAAAAAAGAGCATCATAAAAGAAGGCTCAGCCGCGATCTGGGATTTTGCAGAACGGCTCATCAATGAAAGCGTGGAGAAGGGGATTTTGAAGAAAGGGTAAACTTTTACTGAACTTACACTCAAACCCACACTAATACACGTAGCGACCGCCGCGAAGCAAAGGCTGCTTCGGGTCACATCTGTCTGCCGGCTTTGCTTTGCTGAAGCTTTGCGAAAGCGAACAGGCAGGCTCGCGCTGAAATCGGTCGTAATTGCTCTATCTTCTTCCTTTCTGGCGGCGCTATTTTCATTTTGAAAAAGAAAACTAAGTCAAGGATCTGGTGCCGGGGTTTTAATCGTTTGTAAGACAGTTGATTGTTCTAACAGGTCGTAATGGCACGTTGATTGAAAGCTTTCTATCAAACAAGCGAAAGCACAAAACAACGAGTCATGTTAGTATTAGCATTAATAGGCGCAGCAGTACTGGTTGGTCTTATAATTCTGGTCTAAGACAAGCTGCAGCCGGTAGCTTACCCAACAGGGTATATTGAAACAGATTAATAACACGAAAAGGGAACTGTATAGTTCCCTTTTTCGCTTACTATCATACACAATTGGAACTCCATATATGTCCCGGCTAGTCGGGGACTTATGCGTTAATTCGCGGGAGAGTCATTGATTTCGCGTTCGTTTATTCGATAAACCACACCAGCGTCACAGATTCCTGCAGCTCGACTTCCTGTGGAGCGAAACGCAGATCGGCACCGTCTGATCCCGCATCTGCCATCATTCTCATTTCGTTCTTGTAGTAAATCATTCCGGTGTTTTCACTTCCGTAGATGATAGACTTAACAGCGCCTGTTTTCACGCCGGCGGCAGTTGAAAGATTGATCGCTTTTTTACGCGCATCGGTTACAGCTTTGGTTTGAAGCTCTGCTTCTGTTTTTTCACGCAGCGCGTCGGAAACGTAAAAGCTGATGTTGAAATTCACCGGGTCTTTTGCCTCCGCGAAACGTGCCACGATTTTCTGCAGCGTCGCCTGGCTGTAGGCGAATTTAACCGTCAGGTTCTGAGAGACCACGTAGCCGCTGTCGATCGGACCGTGCTCACGATAGATCCTGTTTTTCGAAGCCGAATAGTTGGTTGTTTTCACATCCGTTTCCTGGAATCCGAGCTGTTTCAGGATCTTCATAAACTGCTGCGTCTGGTCGCCGATTGCCTTGGTCGCATCGGCCATGTTCATTTTCACCGACGAAAGGTGAATGTTTAGCTCTGTCATGTCGGGAACGATGGAAACTTTGGCAGCTCCGTTTACGGTAATGGTAGGTTTTGAAGTGTTGTCTGTCTGTCCGAACACTGTTCCTGCAGCCAGAGCGAAGATTAAAAGGAGCTTTTTCATGTCAATTCTTGTTTAATTCAAATGTACCACAGCTAAACAAGATTGGTGCCAATTCAACTGGATAGTTGGGAATAGAAAACCTGAAAATACTTTCCAGGCTGGGGGAGAGGCGTTTAAGATTTGTTGTACTGAAGACCAAACCGTATGGCAGCTTCCAGTACATCGACGTTAATATCCTTCAGCGTTTTGAAGCTGATGCAATACCCGGTCACTTTCGCTTTGCCGAGTTTTTCTCCGTACGTTTTGGCCAGGTAGGTTTTGTCGCCGATCCCAAGGATATAGACAGAGATCCCGGTCTTGGTCGCACACAAACCGATCCGGAAAAAATCCTTCGTAGTTCCATTGGCATACTTCAACACCTGGAATCCATAGCCGATAGTAGGATTCGTCACCACCTTGCCACTGCTGTCTTTACCTTCATCGAACCACAACCTGCATTTCGGCGACACCCGAAGCACGATGCGGTGGATCTCTTGCAGCTCAGTGCGTTTTTGCTCAGACAGGCTGGCAAGATGCTCGTTGATCTGTTCTTGTACGTTCATAATGAGATTGCAGAAGCTCAATAGTACAGAATTATCGCGACAACACGAAGGAGTATATAACTTACATTAATTCCTTAACTTATGACGAGTTCCTTCCTTTCCGTTGGATCGGCTCCAGCCGGACAGTGCTCTTTTGCAACGGGATGATGCTCTTTTTGCTACGGTTAGCATTAGCTACCGAAGTGAGCCTGCTCGTAGCATCATCGATTCCTTTGCCCGTCACTTGCTGTTTTCAGCGGATTGGATGTTCCTCCTTTTGTCGATTGCAAACTATCACCCGGTTTCACCAGTTTTGTGCCAGGTGGTCGTTCAGGCGTGTAGCCGCCTTTTGTATAGACATTGCCACCGGTTTCCGCATCGCCGTATTTCTGAAGGCGGTGTTCGGGAGTGCCACTGCCTGTGCCATCGCCGTTGGCAGCTCCGGAAGATTGTTGTCCCGAAGATCGTTCAACGGAACCACCCGACGCCACGTCATTTTCATCATCTTCAGGATCGCTGTTGTGGATCATTGTTTCAGCTGAATCGTTCCGTCCGGCATCCGAATCGTCGCAAGCGCATTTCTCGCTGCAGCCTTTCATGATAGCGAGGGTTATACCGACCGACAAGGCAGCTACGAGAAGCGTATAGAGAGCTTTATTCATAACGCAGAATGAAGGTTATATAAACAAAGGTGGTAATCCTCAAATAGTTAACTATTGCATAATTCCCACCTCATCGACATATCGGTATTAAAGTTTCCTAAAATGCTTAAACTCTCTTTTGGATGACGTTTAGGAGGATAGTTAACGAGGAACGATCTCTTTCAACCTCCCGATTGCAAGCCCGCAGGTATGATTTATCTACCTGCACGATGGACTCCCTTCAGTCTATAATCCGAAGCAGTCTGCGGCTGGGCAAAAGCGATCCCGGAAAGCGCTCGCGTTTAGGATCCTGATCCTTCCTTTCCGAAACACAGTTCTGAATTCCTTAACTATTTCAACGTCCGTAACGTGATCGAAAAGCGCGTACTTTCCACCGGACTTATGCTGTGTTCCCATTCCATACGTGCTTCCTCACGGATTACATAAAGCGATTGCCGTCGAACCGGCATTTTAATAACAGCTTTGCGGTTCTGTTTTGCTTTATCGTACGGTCGAAGCTTGAAAGTACAGTCTTGCAGCAAAGATATCCCTGCGATAATGTCGAAAGGAGGTGCGTCCCGGTGCCAGTTGATTACTGCTCCCGGCGGATATTCACTTACCAATACTTCTGCAAACTGATCGTATGACAACTGTAAATGATCCGCCACTTTTTCGATCAACCAATCGAGTGCTTTCGGAATGGGTTTGCCCTGACGCAGCTGACGGGAAGCGAAGTCGTAATCGTATCCATAGCTTTCCACCTTTCGTTTCGCTTCATATCCCTGGAAGAGCATAGGATGGAGTGGGAGAGACCGTACAAAGCTCAGCAGCCGCTCTTCTTCATCGCGCGACAGGAAATCGGGCAGATAGCTGAAGCCGTTCGGCAACACCGGATCGAGCTCAAATAGTGTTTCCATCACGCTGCTGATAAACAATGCAATCACCGCATTGCTGACTTAAAAGTAGCCGACCAGTGCTAAAAAGACCGCAGAACCGCGTTAATTAACCCTAACGCTGAAAAGAAATGATGGAATTGAACGTGTTGCAATTTAGTCCGCCAGCAGTTGTCGCCAACGTTCGCATAAGCTATCAAAAGTAATGGTCGTATTCGCCGGACTTGTGCTCGGAAGAGAAACATACTTCATTCCGCTTTTTCGTTCAAAATACTTATCGTAAAGAGCCCGCGACTTCGCTCCGTTGAAGGCAATCACCCTCAGCTTCGGATGATTTTCGATAAAGCTTTCCAGATCATTCGGCTCTTCGTTTACGATGGCGCTGTCAAGACTGCCTTTCCGGATCGCTTTATGTGCAACATCCCAGACGCCGATAGTCGTTTTGAGTAAAAGTGCTTTTTTGTCTTCGTAAGTCAGCGGCAGCTCGTTTCCGGTAATGGTCGAAATGATCTTCCAAAATCGGTTTCTTGAATGGCCGTAATACTCGCCGAGCGCAAGCGATCTATCACCGGGAATTGTTCCTAAGATAAGGATCGTTGTGTCCGGACTCGAAATAGGGGCGAAGGATGTCTTGGTATGAAACTCCATTCCAGTTTATTCGGCTACGTAGCTCAGCTCGACCACTCCGCAATTAAATAATCTGGTGCTCAATAACTTCAGCCTGGTTTTCTGCCTGATGTTCTTATACAATGGAATACCTTCCCCAAGAACAATAGGGTTCACAAACAACCAGTAGCCGTCAATGAGGTTTTGTTCCATCAGCGCATGCGTTGCCGTCGGACTGCCAAAAAGCAGGATGTCTTCGCCTGCGGTTTGTTTCAGCTCATTTATGTGATCCGAAAGGTTATTGCTGATGATTGTTGTATTCGTTCCGCGATAGCTGTCGGGATCCATCGTTCTGGACAAAACGACCTTGCGAACGTTACTATACCACTTCGAATGTTCGATATCGTGTTTGGTCGCGCCCGGTTTGTCGCCAGCGGTAGGCCAGTAGCTTTCCATCATCTCAAAAGTGACGCGTCCATACAAAGCCGTGTCGCCTTCGCCGATCCGCTGACCGACATAATCAAAAATTTCCTGGTCGACCTTGATCCAGTCCATTTCCCCATTCGGCCCTGCAACGAAGCCGTCGAGGGAGATGTGCATGAACGAAATTATTTTTCTCATAGATTTCTTTTTTTTGAGCACTTCGCAAACGCAAAATACTCTTTTCCTTTATCACGATTCTTTTAGAAGATCTTTCGCTGTCTGACTACCAAGCTGTTCGGCCAGTCCGATAAGCAGTCCTTCCACTCCGCGAATGTAACAAAGACGATAAACGTTCTCATAATTCATCACTTCGCCAACCACTTCGGCACCGTGCTTTGCAAGCCTTGACAGCAATTCGTCCAGGTTATCCACCCGGAACATAATACGGAGATAACCCAGCGAGTTTACCGGAGCCATTCGGTGATCGGCTATCGGTTGCGGGGTGATGAATCGCGAAAGCTCGAGTCGGCTGTGTCCGTCCGGAGTCACCATCATGGCAACCTCCACCGACTGATCTCCAAGCCCCGTCACACGCCCGGCCCATTCACCTTCAACCATCCCTCGTCCTTCCAGCGTCAGCCCGATCTCCGTAAAAAAGGAGATAGCGTTATCAAGCGATTCCACCACGATACCAACGTTGTTCATTTCCATTAATCTGCTCTTTGTCATCTTCCTGCTTTGAAGTTTTTCGTGCACCTGCACCGGCCGAAAGTTAGGTGAAAGTTTTTGAATACTAAGTTGTCGTTAAGACTCAAAGTTCGTTTAAATACTGATCAATAGTAAAGAGATCAATAGGTGTATGTAAATCCTGCACCGAACCCCATGTCACTGTCGTAATGTGCGGAAAGCGAGAACGATTTATCCAGCACATACTTCAACCCTGCCATGTATTCGAAATCCGAATTGTACATCAGTCCGAGTCGTAGCCTTTTGGTGAGCGGAATATCTTCCCGCATGAACTGCAGTCGCAGTTTTCCCTCTGTGTCGACTCTGAAATCTGCTGTGATGAGCATCGGCAATACATATTGCACCCCAAAACACACAACGGCGCGCTGATCTTTGGTGCTCGTTTGCCCGAACAGATTTCGCTCCGTTTCGCCCATTTCCATTTTGCGGTAGCGCCAGTCAAATCCGACATATGGGAACAGCCATTGCATTTTGCCAATATACCGGCCAACGTGTGCTTCCGTTTCCCAGCCCATCATGTTGTCGTACCCGAGCCGCCACTCCGCCTGAAAGTTCCAGCGGGTGTTCATGTACATCATCTCGCCGTCGTTGCCATTGGTGGCAAAATCGTTCTGGAACATGAAGTGGAATTCGCGGTCGTCGGCGTAGAGCTTTCTCAGCGCTTTTTCAGGATCGGGCAGCTGCGGATTCGGCGGTGAATTTTCGTAGGTGAAAATACGCCCCATGCCGCTCATCATATGGTACAGGATGTGGCAGTGAAAGAACCAGTCGCCGCTTTCAGTTGCCGCGAATTCGATCGTGTCCGTTTCCATCGGCATGATGTCGAGCACGTTTTTCAATGGCGAATAATCACCGTTCCCGTTTACGACCCGGAAGAAATGCCCGTGCAGGTGCATCGGATGGCGCATCATCGAATTGTTGAACAAAATGATACGGACATTTTCTCCTTTGCGGATCAGGATCTTATCGGTTTCCGAGACCGTTTTGTTGTTGATGCTCCACACGTAGCGGTTCATGTTCCCGGTCAGCTCGAAGTTGTAGACCGTTGTCGGCGCATCGGGCAGCGTGGTTTTCACCGGTGAGCGCAGCATGTTGTAGTTCAGCGTCACGATATCCGACAGCTGATTGCTGTTGTACTGGTCGCCGTTGGTCATGTCCATGTGCTGATGATCGTGTTTCTTTTCCTTCAGCGGCCCGGTGATTTCCGGGTACATGACCACGTTCATGTCCATTTGCTGGAGGCTCATGTTCATGCCCATATCGTCGAGGTTGCCATCCATACGGATCATGTCGTTCATCATCTGCATGCCTTCGAAGTATTTCAGCGGCTGAAGCGGGGAAACGAGTTGTCTGATACCGTCTCCCAGCCACATCGAAGTGCTCCTGATCCGGTCTTCCGACGTTGCCTGTAACTCAAAGGCAGTGCTGTCGGAGGGAATGGTCACGATCACATCATAGGTTTCGGCAACGGCAATAATGAAACGATCTACCGGAACCGGAACGACGTCCTCACCATCGCTGGCAACGACATCCATCTTGCCGCCCGACCAGCGGATCCAGAAATAAGTCGACGAGCTTCCGTTGATGATTCGCACGCGGACCTTATCGCCCGCCTTGAACTGCGGAGCACTCGCCTCCGGCTGACCATTCGCCAGGAATTGGTCGTAATACACATCGCTGACATCCATCGCCACCATGCGTTTCCATTCATTGCCGAGTTTTGTTTTGAGGCTTCCGGCTGCGATCGCATCGGCATAGCTTTGGGCTGCACCCTTCTGCACATTCGCTTTTTTGATTGCCGACCAGTCGTTAGCCATGTGCAGGCGGCGATGGACTTCAAACGGTTTCATGTCCGTCCAGTCGCTGAGCACAAGCGTGTACTCCGGCATAGGTTTTTCATGCTGCTTGTGGATGATAAATGCGCCGTACATCCCGCCCTGTTCCTGCAAACCCGTGTGCGAGTGGTACCAGTATGTTCCGTTCTGCACGAGCGGAAATTTGTAGAGATGCGTCGTTCCTGCTTTAATCGGAGCCGTTGTGAGATAGGGAACACCGTCCTGTTCGTTCGGCAGAATAAGTCCGTGCCAGTGGATCGACGTTTCAGTCTTCAATTCGTTGTGGATCCAGATCTCGGCAGTATCTCCTTCTGTAAAATGCAGCTCAGGCATGGGGATGCTTCCGTTCACGGAATAAGCGTGCCGCTCTTTTCCGGTAAAGTTTACGATTGTGTCCCGGACGTACAGATCGTATCGCACGGTTTTCTGGGCCAGGGCCGCAACGTGCATCAACACTGCCACAATCACTGCTAGTTTTCTTTTCATCACATACAATTTACGTCAATCATGCTTTCACTGCCTTCACAGAAGGAGATTTTAGGGGTTTTTGTGTTACTCTTCGATTCGTTCGATCTGGAAGCCTGCCTGTTTCACCGTCGATTCAATTTCTTCAATTGTCAGCTTATCGGAATCGACTGTCAGGATTTTGGAAGGTGTAAAAATGTCCACGCTCCATTCTTCGGATGTGAGCTTCTCGTTCATGAATGGTGTCACTTTTTCGAGACAGCCGGCACATTTGATCGTTGTTTTGAATTGTTGTTTTGCCATAACAGTTAATTGTTTACATTATTATTTGGGTTGTTTGATTGCGATTGCTGCGATCAGCGTTCCAGGACCACTGATTACAGCTTGTTCGAAAGCTTATGCTTTTATGATTTGCTTAACTTTCTGAATTTCAACAGTAAGCTATTGCTGACAACGCTCAATGAACTAAGCATCATGGCAGCCCCGGCGATCATCGGATTGAGCAAAAATCCATTCACAGGATAGAGCGCTCCGGCAGCGATCGGA
>DJFN01000231.1:5730-10225 GCA_002432085.1 Flavobacteriales bacterium UBA5871 | reverse complement strand
TCGGCCGCATTGGTAGAAGCCGGCGAACGGCACAAGCTGGTGGCGAAGAAACGCATCTGATCGAACGATGCAAAAACAGAAAGCACTTGTACTCTGGAGCGGCGGCAAAGACTGTAATCTGGCTTTGCATTGGGCATGCCAACAACAGCAGCTGGAAGTTATTGCACTGGTTACTTTTCACTCCTCCGAAACTGCATTCAGAGCACATTCAAAGGAGCTCATGGTAGTGCAATCGCAATCGCTGGGCATTCCACACCTGTTTCTGGAAATCGGGGAGCCTTTCGCACAGCAGTATGAGCTTCAGCTCGAAAAACTGAAAACCCAGCTTGGTGTCAGTGTCGTTATTTCGGGCGACATTTCGGAAGTGCACGGTGCTCCCAACTGGATAACCGATCGCGCAGCTGCCGTTGGAATGGAAACATTGCTTCCTTTGTGGCACGCCGACCGAAAAACGGTTCTTCAACAATTGGTCGCAACCGGCTTTGAAGTGATCATCACCCTCGTAAAAAATCCGTGGCTACCCGAAAGCTTCGTCGGGAAAACGCTCGATGCTGCATTAATCGATGAATTGAGCATGCTGCATGCGGAAAATGGTATGGACATTTGTGGCGAAAACGGCGAATTCCACACCATGACCTTAAACGGGCCGGGCTATCGGTCTCCGATCTCCATCGATTCGTTTCAAGTCGCACAACACGAGGATATGAGCTACCTGAATGTTCTGACCGCATCGCTGAATGGTGATTATACCGTTCCGACACTAACCAAACAGAAAGTGTGCGTTGCCTGCGAAAAAGCTTTTTCCTGTTACACACAAGGTTGCTGGTGTGCCGATTTACCCATGATTATGCCGATGGAGAATATCACAGATTGCATGTGTCCGGCCTGTCTCAAAGCGATGATCAACACCAAATTGGCGGAACACAAGCTTCCTCCTGTTCAATAAGTATCTCCTTCAAAAACGTCGGCATTTTCACCTAAAACTGCCCCACTTGGCATCGGACCGCAGATTGCTTTTAGCTTGAATTAACAATGATGCTTTAACAAAGAAAATCAAGCTGCTACGAATTGCAGGATCACTTCCCGTACTTTTGTTTGGATGAAAGATGCGAAGTCCATACAAGCACTGATTGCCCTCATTGACGATCCGGACGAGCAGATCTACGCCCACGTGCGCGACAAGCTGCTGGAAGTAGGCCCGGATGCGATCCAATACCTGGAATCGTCGTGGGAAGAGCGCGACTTCGGACTCATTTTTCAGACCCGCATCGAACAGCTGATCCACGAAATTCAGTTCGAAGAATGCAAGCGGCAGCTCATCGAATGGTATGAAAGTCCGGCCAAAGACCTGCTGCAAGGCTCGCTGATCATCGCCAAGTACCAATATCCGGGATTAAAGGACAAAGTCGTCACGGATTTCATCGAGCGCCTGCGCCGCGATTGCTGGCTGGAGCTGAATCCGAACATGACGGCTTTCGAAACGGTACGCGTGCTGAATAAGGTTTTTTTCGAGCAATACGGCTTCAAAGGAAACTCGCAGAATTATACGTCGCCACTGAATTCTTACCTGAACACGGTGATCGAAACGAAGAAAGGCAATCCGTTGAGCCTGTCGATTCTCTACAGCATTGTGGCCCAGCAGCTGGATTTACCGATCTATGGCGTGAACCTGCCGAATCATTTCATCCTGGCGTTTATGGACGAGCATGGAACGAATCGTTTCATCTCGAGCGCCAACAAACACGGCGTGCTGTTCTACATCAACGCTTTTTCGAAAGGCAGCCTGTTCCAGAAAGAAGACATCGATCAGTTTTTGAAAGGCCTGAATTTGCCGCAAAGCAGCGCCCATTACGAGCCGTGCTCGAATTCGGAGATCATCCGACGCATGATCACGAACCTCATCGCTTCGTTCCAGCAGGTGGGAAATGCGGAGAAGGTGGGTGAATTGATTGAATTGAGGGCGTTGTTGGATTAAACTCCTACAAGCTCCACTTCCAGCTGCAATTCCTGAATAGCCTTGATAATATCCTTCGAAGGATCGACACGCAAACGGCGCGAAGGCATGGTCACTTTCAGATCGTCGAGCATATCGACCACCGTGAATTTCACCGAGCATTTTCCTTCCGTCGTTGTCGTTAAGACCGTTTCGAGCTTGCTCATGAGCAGCTGATCGAGTGATTTTAACGGAATGGTGATGTTCAATGTCGACGGACGTGATTCCAGCAGATCCTGCAATTGTTCGATGGAAGAAATCACGAATTCGATTGGTTTCTGACCGGTGATCTTGTCCTTGAACTGGCCTTCCTGCACTTTCCCCTTAATACCCAGGATCAGGTCCTTTTTCATCAGGTGACTGAACTTCAAATAGTTGTCACCGAACAAATAGAGCTTCGTGCTGTGGCTGTAATCCTCGATGTTCAGAATACCGAACGGCTTGCCGGTTTTGGTCGTCAGGTGCTGTGCATCGGTAACGATCGCGGCAATGAGCAGATCGCGGCCGTAATGTTCTTTTACTTTGGTCAGCATTTCGACATTTCCGCTGCAGAAAGCGTCGACTTCGAATTTGAAATCGTCGAGCGGGTGGCCGGAAATGAAGATTCCCACCACTTCCTTTTCGTAGCTGAGCTTTTCCATCGT
This sequence comes from Flavobacteriales bacterium UBA5871, assembly GCA_002432085.1. Lineage (GTDB taxonomy): Bacteria > Bacteroidota > Bacteroidia > Flavobacteriales_D > Crocinitomicaceae > Fluviicola. Next base: position 7,588 of record DJFN01000231.1, on the reverse strand, counting down.
CGGCCATTCCGGGCAGATCGGCACCTGCGGCTCCGGCATGCGTACGTCAGACGCTTCACCGAAGAGCGAAACCTGCGACGAGTTCTCGTAATCCTGCAGGCTGGCACCGAAACGAACGGCATTTTCAAGGAACGTCCGACCGGAATTATCCTGGTGGAAATACTGCGCGCGGTGGGTGTTCTTGAAGGAATCGAAACAGCCGGCATAAGCCATGCTTTCCATCGCTTTTTTGTTCACCAGACGCAGATTGACACGCTTGGCCACTTCGAAGATCGAGCCGAAAGGTCCGTTTTGTGTACGTTCCTGGATGATGTTATCAACCGGTCCGCTCCCGAGTCCTTTGATTCCACCGAGACCGAAACGGATCTTCCCTTCGCGGTTCACGGTAAATTCGTAGGCCGATTCGTTCACATCCGGACCGAGTACGGCAACGCCCATGCGTCGGCATTCTTCCATGAAGAAGCTCACCTGCGAAATATCGTTGAGGTTGTTGCTGAGCACGGCCGCCATAAACTCTGCCGGATAGTTGGCTTTCAGGTAAGCCGTCTGGTAAGCAATCCAGGCGTAACAGGTCGAGTGGGATTTGTTGAACGCGTAGGATGCAAACGCTTCCCAGTCTTTCCAGATCTTTTCGAGGATCGTCGGATCGTGACCGTGTTCCTGTCCTTTTTCGATGAACTGCGGCTTCATCTTATCGAGGACGGCCTTTTGCTTTTTACCCATTGCTTTCCGGAGAACGTCGGCCTCACCTTTGGTAAATCCGGCCAGCTTCTGCGAAAGCAACATCACCTGCTCCTGGTAAACCGTAATACCGTAGGTTTCTTTCAGGTATTCCTCACAGGCGTCGAGGTCGTATTTGATCTCCTGCTCGCCGTTCTTCCGCTTGATAAAGTCGGGAATGTATTCGAGCGGTCCCGGACGGTACAAGGCGTTCATGGCGATGAGATCGGCAAACACCGACGGTTTCAGCTCGCGCATGTATTTCTGCATACCGGCGGATTCGTACTGGAAGATCCCGACGGTTTCACCGCGCTGGAAGAGCTCGTAGGTCGGCAGGTCGTCTATCGGGAACGCATCCGGATCGAGGTCGATGCCCTGACGGATCTTCACGTTTTTAACCGCGTCCTTGATCAGCGTCAGGGTTTTCAGACCGAGGAAGTCCATTTTGAGCAGCCCGGCCTCTTCCGCTACGGAGTTGTCGAATTGCGTACACCACATAGACGAATCCTTGGCGAGCGCCACCGGAACGAAGTTCGTAATGTCGTCTGGCGTAATGATCACACCACAGGCGTGAATACCGGTATTTCGTACCGAACCTTCGATGCGAACGGCTTGCTGTAAAACGCGGGCACGAAGGTCGTTTCCGCGGGCTATGGCACGCATTTCCTGCACATTGGCCAGGTCGACAGCGTTGTTCAGCTTTTCGGCAATTTTCGGCTCTTCCCAGTTAAAAATGGCATCAAGCGAGAAGTTATCCGGAATGAGCTTGGCGAGCATGTTGGTTTCCAGCAGCGGTAGGTTCAATACACGACCCGCATCACGGATGGAAGATTTTGCCGCCATCGTACCGTAGGTAATGATCTGTGCCACCTGATTGGCGCCGTATTTATCGATCACCCACTGGATCACGCGACCGCGGCCTTCGTCGTCGAAGTCGATATCGATATCCGGCATGGAAATACGGTCCGGGTTGAGGAAACGCTCAAAGAGGAGATCGTAGGCAATCGGGTCGACATTGGTAATTCCGGTGCAGTAAGCTACTGCCGAACCGGCTGCCGAACCACGTCCCGGCCCTACCGACACACCCATATCGCGCGCTGCCTGACAGAAATCCTGTACAATGAGGAAGTAACCCGGA
>DJFN01000231.1:1816-5671 GCA_002432085.1 Flavobacteriales bacterium UBA5871 | reverse complement strand
GGAGTACTTCGCGTGCCAATGGATACGGTTCGATCTTTTGCAGGATCTCGCCAATGGATTCGATCGCTTCGGGAAGATCGAGGAACAATTCCTTCATTTCCTCCGCCGATTTGAAATAGTATTGTTCATTTTCCAGTCCGAAACGGAAGTTGCGACCGCGGCCTTTCGGTGTTTCCACCAGCTGACCGTCGCGCACACATAAGAGAATGTCGTGCGTATTGGCATCCTGTTCGGTTCCGTAAAACGTATTGTTTGTCGCTACCACCGAAATATCGTGCTGCTTCGCCAGTCGGATCAGCGCTTCGTTCACGCGGTTTTCGTCTTCCTGACCGTGACGCATGATCTCCACGTAGAGATCTTTCCCGAAACGCTCTTTCCACCAGAGCAAGGCTTCTTCGGCCTGTTTCTCGCCGACATTCAGCAAGAGGTTCGGCACTTCACCGGAAAGACTTCCCGTGAGCACGATGAGATCGTCTTTGTATTGTTCCACCGCCGCCCGGTCAATGCGCGGCACGTAGTACATTCCTTCCGTATAGGCAATGGAAGCCAGCTTTACCAGGTTGTGGTAGCCGCGCTTGTTCTTTGCCAGGAAAACAACGAGGTAACCGTTGTCCTTGTTCTGTTTGTCGTGACGATCGCGGCAGATATAGAGCTCGCAACCGATGATCGGCAGCAATTCCTGCTTTTCGAACGGCTGACCGTTTTCTTCCGCTTCGGCGCGCTCGGCTTTGATCTGCTTGTTGATTCCGGCAATGGCTTTTTCAAAGTGAAAAGCCGCCATCATATTGGCCGTATCCGTGAGCGCAACCGCAGGCATATTGTGTTTAAGCGCCTGGTTGATCAATCCTTTCACATCCATCGTGGATTGCAGGATCGTGAACTGCGTGTGATTGTGCAGATGCACGAACGGCGCGTCTTTGAGTCGCTCGCGGGCGCCATCGAGATCCGTAACAACCGGTGTGGCATCCGTTTTCGGTTTGAGCTTCGCGGAAGCTTCCTTCAGGTTGACATGACGAATGCCGTAGGTTCCGATCGNNTTTCCGGGTTGGCCTCGCGGAAGCGGTTGAAGTAGTCCAGCTCGACTTTCAGCTCGTCCGGCGTAAACACTTCGCGGCGCACCAATTCGAAGAAGCATCGTGTCGTCGCTTCAACGTCGGCAGTCGCGTTATGCGCTTCCGAGAACGGTACTTCGAAAAGGTATTCGTGGAGCTCGGTCAGCGTAGGCAGCTTGAATTTACCGCCACGTCCGCCGGGCAGTTTGAGCAGGTTCGCTGTCGTTTCCGTACAGGTGTCGAGCACCGGCTTGGAGAGCAGTTCGCTTTCGATACCCATTCGATGCAATTCGCAACCAACGATGTTGACGTCGAAGCCGAGGTTTTGTCCGACGATGAACTGCGCCTGCGACAACACTTCGTTGAAGCGTTGCATCACCGTTCGCAGGTCTTCACCTTCCGCCGTAGCAAGCTCGGTCGAGATACCGTGAATTTTCTCCGCATCGAACGGAATATCGTAGCCATCCGGACGAATGAGGAAGTCGCTCGCTTCGATCAAGCGGCCATGCTCATCGTGCAGTTGCCAGGCGATCTGGACGGCCCTTGGCCAGTTATCCGTATCGGTAATGGGAGCATTCCAATTGCGTGGTAAGCCGGTTGTTTCGGTATCGAAAATGAGGAACATAGCTTCGGAAAAATTCGAAGAATAAAGTTAGCTAAAACACGGGTACGATTTCGTTAAAAGGCCTGGATTGTTGATAACGATGGAAAACTTTGTTTCGGTCGGACAGTTGGCCGGTCTCCAGTCTCCAGTCGTTGGTCTTCAGTCGGATTGCCGAACCTGGATATAGATTCAAAAGTCGTTTGTAATTTTGAGAACGTTGTCTATTTCCTAAAGCATGCTCATTGCAGCCGTTCTTCTGCTTTCGTTCTGCGCGCTGGTGCTCACCCTGGTGATCTGGCAGAAACGGCGCAACCTGCAGGGACCGATCAATGAGAAAGAGGAAAACCAGCTGCCCGTTCGTTCACGCAAGCCGGAAGAATTCGTTCACCTCACATATATCTACATCGCTGCCTGGGTGATCGGCAAGAACGCCCGCGACAAGAACCGGAAGATTGCTTTCGCACACGAATACCTGAAACAGCGCTTCGGGAAAACGGCCATCGAGACTTCCGACGAGCTGACGCGCGCTTTGAAAAATGCTACGAATATCCGGAATGTCGCAGCCTGGGTTATCCGACATATGCGAACCGGAAAGGAACGCGTGCTGCTGATCGATTTTCTGCTCGACCTTTCTTTTTCTGACGGTGACATCATCGACCGGGAAGTGGTAGCCATTGCGCGATTCGCCGAATTAACCGGGATCAACATCCGCTACGTGACCGATGAAACCTATAAACGACGCAAGCTGATCTACGATCATTACACGGGCGACGCCACACTCGACATGGTGGCCAACGGAACGTTTTTCAGAAGACGAGCGTTGTTCCGGCTCGAGCTCACCGAATCGGCCACGCAGGAAGATATTCGAAAAGCGTTCCGGAAACTGGCGGCACAGCTCCATCCCGACAAGCTCATTCACGCCGACGAAACAACGCGTCAGAAGGCCGCTGAACGGTTTATCGAGATCAAAGAAGCTTACCATTTCCTTCGGAAGTAGTTTTCCAGTCCCTGGTCTCCGGTCGTTGTTATCCTGAAAAACAAGCCCCACACTCACACCAAAACATGAAGCGATCGGAGTGAAACGAAAGATCTGCTTCGTGTCCAACTCACACTGAAAAGACGAATTGGAGACTTCACCCGTCTTCGGTCTCCGGTCGCTTTCAAACCAAGCCTTCCTTATATCGCTGGATTGCTTGTAATCTGGCTGTAGCATGATCGACAATCGGTTCGGGATAATTGGTCGTACCGAATTCCGGGACCCATTTTTTGATGTAAGTGAAATCCGGATCGAATTTCTGCTGCTGACTGGTCGGATTGAATACACGGAAATACGGAGCTGCATCACAGCCGGAACCTGCCGCCCATTGCCAGCCACCGACGTTGCTTCCCAGCTCGTAGTCGAGCAGCTTTTCGGCAAACCACGTTTCGCCCCAGCGCCAGTCGATGAGCAAATGTTTGGTCAGAAAGCTCGCCGTGACCATACGAATGCGGTTGTGCATGAATCCCTTTGCCAGCAATTCGCGCATGCCGGCATCGACCAGCGGATAACCGGTTTTGCCTTCGCACCACAAACGGAAATGCTCCTCGTTGTTTTCCCAGCGAATGCGATCATAAGCCGGGCGAAACGAACCGGTAGCCGAATGCGGAAAGTGGTAAATGATCATCTGGTAAAAGTCGCGCCAGATAAGCTCGTCCAGGAATTTGGAATTGGTCGAAAGTGCCGTTGTCACCAACTGACGAATGGAAATCGTTCCGAAACGCAAATGTATACTGAGTCGCGATGTTCCCTGAATGGAAGGGATGTCGCGCGTTTGGTCGTAATGGCGTAGCAGCTCTTCGTCAATGTTCATCGAAGGGAAATCGACTTGCTGTGTTTCATCAAAACCCATTTGGTTTAAGGTCAGAATCGCTGAAGGATTTTCCACCTGTCGCAGATTTTGCGTGTAGCGTTCCACCGGGTAGGATTTCGTGTAAAAATCCGTAAGCTCGGCTTTCCATTTTTTCGAATATGGCGTAAAAACCGTATATGGCGTGCCATCCGCTTTCACGACCTCGTTTTTTTCGAAGATCACATGGTCTTTAAATGCCCTGAAGCCGATTTGTTCCCCTTGCAGCTGAGCATAAACACTTTTATCGCGCTGTCTGGCATAAGGCTCGTAATCGCGGTTGGCAACCACCAGGGAACCGTTATTCTTTCGA
>DJFN01000231.1:0-1802 GCA_002432085.1 Flavobacteriales bacterium UBA5871 | reverse complement strand
CTTCGACCTGCCGGTGAATAAACAAAACGCGCTGGTCCTCTTTTGGGAGTTTGTCGAGGATGTTCCGGTCGAAAATAAAAACCGGCTGCACGGTCCCGGCGCGCAAAGCATGATACAGTCCCGCGTTGTCGTGCAGGCGCAGATCGCGTCGATGCCAGAAAAGAACAGCTTGCATGGATTAAAGATACGGCTCCGCAATAATCAGAAGCTATGGAAAATGCCCATTACGGTGACTACGAAACCGATCAGCGTTCCGATCAGCGTCATGCGTGTGCGCTTGCGGAAATAAACGAACGAGCAGAAGATTACGGAAAACGCTCCGATAATGATGCAAAGCAGGCTGAGCAGGCTTTGCTGGTTCTCGTATTTATGCGTCAGAACGATGGACAGCTCGTACGATTTGGTCGATGTGCTGTAGAGATCGGTCAGGATGGGAATGACCGCAAACTGTACGTAACAGGCCAGCAAAAGCCCGATAATACTGATCACAAATCCAAGTGCCGATAGTGCGCGCATACAATGTTAAAGTAAGCAAAAATAAAAAGAAGTTTGAAAGAATCGACAATAGTAAAGCGTATCCGTTGGCGTAACTTGCTGATAGACATAAACCCTGAAAATCATGAAAAAGCATCTACTTTTTGTATGTCTGTCAGCCATTAGCGCATGCGCTTTCGGACAGCGTGAATCCGATCTGAAAGTTTCCATCACCAGCCCGACGAACGGCGGCTCGGTTGAAACCATGGAGATTTTCAGTCTGAATGTTTTCCTGACCAATCTCGGCTCTGCTCACGTGCAGCTCGAAGATACCCTGCGGTATTCCATGACCATCGAAGGCGAACCGGTTACGTTCCCGGGCGACGCCAATTACCTGTATTATCAGCAATCCATCGGCGCCGGAGCCACGTATACGATTTCCCGTAACATGGTATTCGATTCTTCCCTCGACGGCCAGACGATCGAATTGTGCGTGCAGGTGATCCCGATGAACGGCGACGATCCGATCATCGATCCGGAAATGGGTGACAACACCTCTTGCATTACGCTGAATATCGGGGAATTTGCCGGTGTGGAAGAAAACGACGCTATCGCCGTTCAGGTTTATCCGAATCCGGCTTCACAAAGCGTTACTATCGATTCCAAAGAACCTATTCACTCGGTTTCCGTGCGCGATGCATTGGGGAAAGAATGGGCGGTATTCCTTTCCGGATTTGAAGCACTGGATTGCAGCTCGTTACAAAGCGGCACGTACTTTTTTATCGTGACAACGGCAAGCGGACGCAAAATAGAGCGCGTGGTGATCAATCGCTGAATCTGACTGGCTTAGCGCATTTAACTCCGTATGTTTAAACGGTTGAAATTCATCGTTGTGCCCAGCGTGTGATAAAAAAAGTATATTTGCATTGAACTCGGCCGGAATTGATGAAAGGCTTTTCAACAAACATCCTATGAACAAGTTACCGTTTTGCCTCCTGTTATTGCTGATCTTTCCACTGGTACGCTGTGGTGAAACCGGAGAAAAAGATCCGCTCAGCGAAGAAGAACTGTACGAATTCCAGGGCTTTTCCATGAAGCCTTACGATATGCCGGTAATGATCATGCTTCCGGATGAAACGGCCAACATCGGTGCATCGACCAAACCGGAAGTCATCCACGAAGAAGGCGGTTTCCAATGGCAATTGTCCGTTGGCCCGAACTTCCTGATGGTGATCGACGACTGGGGCGCTGACCGCGAAATGGTTTCTTCCGAGAAAAAGGAGCTGGCCGGATTGCCGTTCTACAAGATCAAATACGTTATCGACGAG
>DJFN01000165.1 GCA_002432085.1 Flavobacteriales bacterium UBA5871 | reverse complement strand
GTGCATGTCGGTGATGAACAGCAGAATATCGGCGTCTTTCAGCGACGTTTCCACATAGCTCATCATCGCTTCGTGGAGCTTGTAGGAAGCATTCACCACGCCCGGTGTATCGGAGAAAACGATCTGGTAATCATCGCCGTTCATGAGTCCATGGATGCGGTGGCGCGTTGTTTGCGCCTTGGCGGTCACGATGGACAATTTCTCACCCATCAGCCCGTTCATAAGGGTCGATTTCCCGACATTCGGGCTTCCAACGATGTTAACGAAAGCAGATTTGTGAGTCATTTTGCGGATTTGATCCTGCCATTTTATCGGCAGCGGGTGCAAAGATAGGGCAATTCGGCGGACAAACCACAATCCGGAGCGTCGCCGGGTGCGTTCGTAACGTCCTACTAGCGGATCTGCGAAGAAAAAATGAAAAAAATGAATCCGCATGCAGCGAAACCACTCTTCTGTTATCTGTAGAATAAAGAAAACACATTCATGATGAAGAAACGATACATTTTATCAGCCGCAGTTCTGGCGTCGGCAATCATTCTTTCCTGTGAGAAGGAAGATCCGACCGGGCCAATAAACTATGATCCCACGACACCACCGTGTTCATTCTGCCCGAGCGGTATGATGGAGCTGAACGGCAGCGGGTTCGTGGAAGAAGATTTTGCTACGCAGGTGGCGTTCCATCACTACGGAGGAATTACCGTCGATCCGATGCCGGTTGCACGAACGATCGATGGCTACTACGGATTCAGCGAAGGCNNATCGAACAAGATCACTTTTGCCCATGCGCGCTTCGCCAGCAATTCGAACGATAATCCGAGCCTGGTGAACGTGCAGTTTCCGGGAACGCCGCTTATTGTGACCGTTCCTGATTCACTGGACGAGTACCTGGCGCCGTACGGTTACACGGTCGAGCATTACTTCCAGCCGGGATTTGTCTATATGAATACTGCCGGCGACGGATTTGTCGGAGTGGTGGATTCGGTGATCATTACCGGGCCGGAATTTGAAACCGTGAGAATTGGCGCAAACCTGTTCGAATCGGAGCTGCGAAGCATTTGCGTGTCGCACCAATAAACCAGATACTCTACGATTACCGGGAAAAGGAAGCGCGCTTTCTTTTCCCATTCAGTTTGCCAGTTGAAGTTCGAATCATTGCATACAGCCGTCGATGTTTTTCGGGAGTCAAAAGACCCCGCGGCATTCCGGTATGTCTATGATTCGCTCTCTTCAAAACTGTATTACGTCTGTCTCCGCTACCTGAAAAACGAAGCGGATGCACAGGACGTCCTGCAGGAAACCTTTATAACCGCCTATCGGAAGATCGATTCCTACAGCGGGAACGGAAGCTTTGAAGGATGGGTCCGTCGCATTGCCGTGAACAATTGTCTGGGCAAGCTGAAAGTCGATAAGCAGCATTTTGTCGAGACCACCGATCTGTCGGGCATAGCAGTAGCCGAAGACGATCAGCAGTTCGCCGACCGGGAAGAAACCGAAGCGCGTTTGCTGAAAGCGCTGCATACGTTGCCGACAGGCTACCGGACCATCCTCAACCTGGCTATTCTCGAAGATTATTCCCACAAGGAAATCGGGGAGATGCTGGGCATTTCAGAAAGTACGTCGCGATCACAGCTTGCAAGGGCCAGGGTCGCATTGAAAGAAAAATTAGAACAGTCATGAGCAACAGCGAGCACAACGACCTGGACAAGTTATTGAAAGATAACCTGTCGGACAAAGCGGCCAGCGTTCCCGGAGCTGTCTGGGACAACATCGAGGCTGAGCTCTTCCCGAAGAAAAAGCGGCGAGGATTCTTCTGGCTGTTCTTTTCTGCGGGCTTGCTGATCGGCGGGCTTGCTTTAGGCAGTTTTTTCCTGTTCAACGGTTCTTCGGAACAACATACACAGACCACCCAAACCGCAAAAACCCATAAAACCTTTCATCAGCAGAGATCAACTGCAACCGGCGTTCCTGCTCCGGCTCCTTCGTCACCTTTAGAAGTCGGGCAGGACCTGTCTGCCGAACAGGCAGAGTCGGTTGCTTCTTTTTCTTCCGACAAATCCGGAATTTCAGGAAACGATGCCGGCTCAGGATCATCTGCATCCTCCGCTCGATTGAGTGAACGAGAACTCAACCGTTCCGGTCATGGAATAAATCATAGATCGAAGGGGAACAATTCGGCTTCAGATGGAAAAACGGCTGGCTCTTCTTCCGGTTCGATCGCTCCCGAAACGACAAATACGGACGCAGATCATCTTTCGGCAAGCACTTCATCAACCGTTGTAAATTCTCAAAATGACCTGGCTTTGGCAACAGCAACCGAACAACCGGGAACTGTCGATTCGCTGGGCACGATGTACATCATGCCGGTTGGGAACAGCCTGGCAGATTTCCTGGTGCCACGCAAAGCTCCAGACACAGAGCCGTCGACCACGGGCTGCGGCTTCATCGTTTATGGCGGACCGTCGTTCTACGAAATGGCTTTGTTCAAAGATTATTTCGTCTCCGGCGATCTGAGCAATCGTTCGTTTGCTGCATCCGGAATGGAAATCGGCATGACCGGTTATTTCCGGAAAAACCGCCTTGGCTGGTACCTCAATTTGGGTTACAACCGCAAACAGGCGGCTTTCCAATACGACGTTGCGATCACGGAAAACGATTATTTTGAGATCATCGATGGGGGCGAGCTTCCCGATCCTGCGGCGACGATTCCGTTTGAGAATATCAGCGACAACGGTTCCAACAGCTGTTTCCTGGCAGAAGATTTCACGGCCAGCTATACCGTTACGTCCTGGCAACTGGCGCTGGGCGGAACGATGGAATTCCTGCGCTGGCGGAAATTCAGCTTCGGTGGCGATCTGCGCATCGGTTTGAACCTGAGCTCGAAGCTGGAGCTGAAAGAATGGACCACTTTTTCGACACCGTCTTACGAGAAAGAACGTTACAATGCCTTCCGTCCGGCGGGCGGATTGTGGATCTGGTGTCAGCTCAGCCGTCGCTTTGCCGTTGGACTCATGCCAATGTACAGCTGGCAGTTCCACAGGAGTAGAGAAGATTTCATCCAAGGAACGACGAAAGAATTGATCGTGCCGGTTGGGATTCGGATCGGGTTGTAAAAGCCTATCAAATTCGCTAATTCGAAATATGCGGAAAAGAAAAAGCGTGGCCCGAGCCACGCTTGTTTGGATGTCTTCCTGGTGTCGACATTAGAATCCACACAATTTATTGACTACATTCTATACTAACGTCGTGTCCAAAATGAGGATGCAAAGGTGTGCTTATAATACCTTCCATAGCGTCTTCTGCTTCTTCTTGTGACATAGGTCCAGCTAATACAATTCCACAGTCTCGACATACGACTCTGCATTTTGGGCTGTTTATTTTCTTTCCGGTTAATGTTTTGTTATTCATTTTTCTTCTGTTTTGGGTTGAAATTAATTGGGAATGAGAAACGCAGTCCTATTTTACCTTCTTCGGGTCCGGTTGATAAACTACCGTATAATTCTGCATTCACAATGCTCTTTTCATCGTCTTTTCCTTTGAATGGAACAAATATCCCCGCTCCTAATTTAAAGGTTGTGTTCCCGTGACTAACAAAGCTCAAATCTGTAAATCCATGAAGGGCAAAGGTCTTTTGGGGAAGAAAAAACCAATAAATTTCTCCATTAAAGACAAGTTCATCGATGTAGGCCTTATAATTCCCAAAATAGACATCAGATTTTTCAACTTTATCAAGTTGTGTTGTGCTATCAGAACCAAAAGAATCAGTTTGAGTTATTTCCTCAGAGGAAAGATCTGAGTAGTTGCTTCTATAATTGTAAGTGATCCCTATAGACCAGTAGTATGTACTGTGATTCTTGCCATTGATATCTGCCCAAGAGAAAAAGGAATACTTTAACCTTGCCTGCGCACTGATAAAACTCTCATCCAGAATTCTCGATCCATATACACGGGTTGAGTCATAAAGTTTGAAAGCATCTTTTCTTACACCGCCACCTACAGAAAACCATCCGAATTTAAATCCATAAACGGGAAGATTGATATCCTTATAAGGCGCAATTTCTTTAATATATTTCTTGTACCTTATGTTTGCTGCGCGTTTATTCCATGTAGTATCAGGTTGGGAATTTCTTTCAAGATTTTGTTTTACAATGGATAGTTCTACTGCAGTAGTTCTAAGCGAATCCTCATATAAGTCTATAGTTTTTTCTTGCGTCCTATTTGGGTTATTCCAATTCGCAGAATCTTTTATTTTTTTCAATGTTTCACGAAGTATAATATCCTGATTGTTTAAACTACGGAGTTTTTTTTCCAGACTGTCGATAAGATTGGTACGCGTTTCATCATTTTGTATTGCTACACGATCTTTTTGATAACTATCAAAAGCAGCGTCTTTTTTATCTTGGAATTCGAGGAGATCATATAAATCGTAAGTAACCTCAACCCTTCTCATTCTTTTTTCCTTACGTGGTAGAAAATGATAATCTGCACCGAAAAAAATATTGGAAGTGAGTTTAGAATCCTCAAACAGGTCTGATATACCATCAGAATAACCACCCCCAATCTTAAAAGCTAGCAGATTTCCTGTATCAAGAGTGAAGGTTGGCGAAAAAATAACCTTTTTCGTTTCAGAAAGATCAAGGCCAGCAAAATTTCCGAAATTACTTGTTGCATTTTCACCAGCGACCAATCGGAATTGTTTATTAAGCAATGTTTTGTGTGCTGATGGAGATATTTCATGGACTATAGTATCGTTCCCGCTCTGTGAGATACTATTAAAAGCAAGGAATAGCATGCAAATGAAAAGCAGTTGTTTCATGGTTGGTGCGTTTTTTATTGTTTCTCGATTCAAAGAAACATCAAATACCGACACAAAACATTGATAATTATCAATTTACCACTATTCCGGGAGGCTGCTTATCCCCGAATTCCGGGAGAAAACCATCTGAAATAATAACAACTTTCCCACGTTCTAAAACAAAATCAATCACATCCGACTCACATACCAACATATCGCTCTTTGCTCGGCAATCCTCGCCATCATCTCGCTGTTCGTGCCTTTTGTATGGCTCGAGATCGGTCCTGAAGGTTACAGGATCTACGGTCCCACGGTGCCGCATGTCTACATTTACGGCGGTGCGATCACCGGGAAAGATCTCAACTGGATGCCCATTGCCGTCGCAATGTTTCTTCAGCTTGTCTGTATACTGGCGTTTGCGCTACTGGCTTTTCTGACGCGAAGCCCACAATTCAAGCCCTTACCGGTTTTGCTGTTGCAAACGTTTCTGCTAATCCTCTTTCCGTTTTGGATAAACCTGTATGTAGACGGCGTGATCGGCAACAGCGATGGCGCCGATATGACTGTTCACTGGCAGATCGGCATGTATATTTATGGCTTGCTGGCGGTGCTAAATGTGGTGGGTGTTGTCAAAGCAATTCAGGCGGAGATAGAGAATGATTGAAGGAAACAGTTATTCCTGAACCAAACTAACGCGCCCTCCAACTTTTATCCGATTTCCCACCTCAGTCGGCAGCAGCAGAAAAAGATTCTTCTTGTCAGCGATGGAAGAAGTGATCTCTGTAGCAAGCACGGTTGTCCGCAGCTGATTTCCATCGGAGTATTCGATACAGATTTCTTTCCCGACAAGCGTTGTGTGGTCCAGCTGTTCGTCTTGTAAAGCGCCGCCAATGCCGATACCGATCTCCAGCTCGTGGATGTCGCCGATGGTCATGATGGCTGGGGCGGTTATTCATCCTCGTATGCNNGAACATCACCTCACAATTTGGAAGCAGACCGCGAATGCGCTCGTGTTCGGTTGCCGGAATGCCGGTCAGATCGAGGTAAGTCAGGTAATTCAGCTTCAGTACTTCAGGCGGGAGCTTCTGAAAATTGTTGCCGCCTAGGGCGAGGTATTCCAAACTGACGAGCGTCATAAAGCTGCCTGGGAGAACGGAAAGTTGATTTCCGTGGATCTCCAGAAATTCCAGGCGTCTCAGGTTACCAATGGCCTCGGGAAGCTGGGTGAGTTGGTTGTTATTGATGTACAATTCCTCGAGCAGCTTCAACTCGCAAATCGAAGCCGGCAGACGCGTCAGCTTGTTATTATCCAGCCCCAAATAGGTCAGGTTCTTCAGATTTCCAATCGAATCCGGAAGGGCCGTCAGCGCGTTGTCATCCAATCCAAGGTCCGTCAGCTTCGTCATTTGGCAGATCCAGTCTGGAATAACCGTTAGATTATTGCTTTCCAGGACCAGGACTTCCAGGTTCACCAGCTTTGCAATAGCTTCCGGAACAACCGTCAGCTCCTGATGTGAAAGGTCCAGATCCGTTACCTCCAACGGATTTTCAAGTGCTTCTTCGATCGAAGTATAAAGGATCGCTTCCTCCGGCTGCGCATAGCTGTTGGAGAAAAGAAAGCTGAAAAGAAGGAGGGCTAAAAGGTGTTTCACGATAGAGATGATTGATGAAGTAAAAATAGCTCTTTCTCAGCTTTGCTTAAACACCGCTCGCATCGGGTGGTACTCGTAGCGGTTCAGGCCATTCGCCGGATCGTTCGCGATAATTTCCTTCAGCTGTTCTTCGCTGTCGACCGACACCACTCCGGCACCGTAGCCACCTGCAGGATCCATCACAGGTCCGAAGACAACAGCGATGCCATCATTCAGCAATCCCATCCAATAGCCGACGTGCGCCTGCATAATGTTTTTTTCATCTTCGGTCATGTCCATAATAAAGCTTGGACGCGGCGGATTGAGCTTGAGGAAAAATTGTTGTTTGTCCATGGAATGTTATGTGGATTTAAAGTCAGGCAAACATAAATAGTGATTCTTCTAAAAGCAAGCGTCTGCTCAACTAATACAAAATAAAAAAGGAGCTCATTTCTGAACTCCTTTACCTTGTAGCGGGGACACGACTCGAACGTGCGACCTTCGGGTTATGAGCCCGACGAGCTACCAACTGCTCCACCCCGCACTCTATTCATTCGTCATGAATGACTGAATGCGTTGCAAAGATAGGCATTTTTCAAGGAGCAACGAGCATTTTAATACAAAAAAACTTAAAAAGGCTGTTTTGGAGGGTGTTAAGATGACATGATCAATTTCTCAACCAGATACTTAATCCACCCCAAACACGTTATATTCTAAACCTCCAACTATGAAACGGTATTTAGTAATCAGCATCACTTTACTGTCATTCATCGCTCATTCACAGGAAAGTAATCCTGCCGCTGATGTCAACACACTTTTTGAGCTGAAGCTCGATTCGATCGAGCTCAGGATCACCGATAGCAAATGGGGAATCGATACGATCCGCTATTTCCATTATACTGTGAAAAATACTTCGGATGATACGCTGACGTTCGTTACAAATTCGTGTTTCTACTACAATCATTACCAGCTGAAAACGGAAAATGCGGTGTTTGACCTCAATCCGACGGGAGGCTGTTCGTTCAACCAGCAGACACCGGTTGTTATACCGCCTGGAACTTCGTTTTCTCAAACCGACGCCATCCTTTCGGGATTGCACGACCTGCCGGCCGGTGAGCTGAATGTGAGCCTGTTCATCCCGTTGGTGAACGACAAAAAGAACACGTACCGCGTAGATGGGCGCGATTTTGTCGAGAATGAACAGCAGCTGATCTTTACCGGAAAAACGAAAGTCGTCAAAACAGTTATTAATAAGCGAAAACGGAAGAAAAGCGCCTGATTAGCGCAGTCGCGCTGTGATCAGTAAATCGATCGTCAGACTTCCGTCTTTTTCGGGAAATTCTTTTCGTCGCAAATCGATGACCTCGAATCCGTTCGTTTCCAAGGCTTCCGTCAGATAACCCGCCTCGTGGTAATGCATGTAGACTTCCTTGCCACTCGAGCCGGTTTTCCAGCCGGATTTGCTGTAGTCGTCTTCCATCGTGCTGAGGTACAAAACGCCTTTCGGATGTAAGATTTTGGCCGAATCGGCGATGAGCTGCAACGTGTCTTCCTTCGACAAATAGGGCAGACAGAAGCCGCACATGATGGCATCGTAGGTTTTTCCGAGGCTCAGGATGTCGCGGGAATCCAGTTCCATAAAACTCGCCGACGGATTGTTCTTCCGGGCGAATTCCAGCATGCGTGGCGCCAGGTCGGTTGCGAGAATGCGAAAATCCGGCCGTTTTTTCAGCAGATAACGCGTGATATTTCCCGGTCCGCAGGCCAGCTCGAGGATCTCTGCATTCGCTTTCGGAATGGCGTCGCAGAACAGGTCGAAGGAATCGTTGTAAAGATCGAAATCCATGAAACGGTCCTGGTAGGCTTCCGCATGGAAATCGAACACGCTGACGGCGATGGCTGTTTTTTCGGATTCGCTGACGTTATCGGATGACATACTGTTGTAAAAAAGAATTCCCCAATTTCAGCAGAAATCAGGGAATTACCAAAAATAAGAACAGGTAGTGTTACATCATCAGGATAATAAATGCGGCTATGATCAGCGTCAACAGATGATAAACCGTGTTGATGAGGAACAGTTTCCAGGATTTCATTTCCCACGCAACGGTATTGAGGTCGATCGGGAGATAAAAGCCCAGCCAGGTAAAGAATGCGGCCGAAAGCGCGAACCCGGCAGGCGGAATTTCAGACGGCGCCAATCCCCACGTTACCGGGTTCCAGACAGCGAGATTGTGTGCGAAAACCCAGGCCATCAGGAAGTTTCCGATCACCATGATGAGCATGCCTTTGATCAGGACCGACGTCGGCGGTTTTTTCTCCATGTCGAAGCCCATTTCGCGGCCCCAGATCTTACCGAATAGCGGCGTATACCACACGAAACCGAGAATAAAGTTGGCGACAACGGCGACCGCAATAGCTAAAAAATTGATTTTAATATCTGGCATCATAAGCACTGATTTTTAGATTGTTGACTGATACGAAGCGCGTTAGAAAAAGTTTCATAACCGGTTTCCGGTCGTGAAACCTGACTGGCATAAGACAGAGGCGAGACAAATCCAATATAGCGATTGATTATCAACTACTTCTACGAGACATGCAGGAGACAACTATCCTGACATCCTGAAGTCTTAAAGTCTTGATATCCTAAAGTCTTGCTGTCCTGAAATCCTGACGTCCTAATGTCTGGCCGTCCGATCGTGTCCATCCAGGTAATACCTTGCGATCCGCTCCTGCTGTTTCCGGTTTCGCAGTACGTTTCTGCGCATCTGTCGGTCGGAAATGCGACGCAATTTTTCCTGCAAACGCGTGATCAATCGCAAGGTCGCCGGGTAGATCGTCCAGCCTTTGACGGGCAAGCCCATCGCTTCGAGCGAATGACGACCGAGGAAGAAATAATTGTAGGCCAGGTGAATCTGCACCACGCGCTCGGCCGGCATCGCGTCGATGTAGGCGCGCGCGTCGAAGNNCCAGGTGAATCTGCACCACGCGCTGTTTCTGCCAGATTTTCGGCGGATGTTTGGCTGAAAGCGGCTCGTCCATCAGCGCCAGTGCGAGCGCCCGCGTGTCTTCGTCGGCGGGTGGCTGCGTGATCGTCCAGCTGTATAATTCCCGGATGGCGTCGGATTCACTTTCGGGGAGCAGTATTTCGGGAATGCCGAGCAGATAGCCGATGTATTTCCAGAAATGGAACAAGCCTTCTACTTCTTCCGCATCGGGATGCATGCCTAGCAAGCGCAGACCGTCGAGGAAAACGATCGAAAATCCGAGGTTCGTGGCCACCATGTCCCACTGATTGAGCGGCTGGCCCCAGTCTTCGGTGTGCCAGTCGGCGCGTTGTAAAATGGTCGCGCGGGCGTGAGCGTGCATCAGTCGCACCATCAGACAAGCTTTCTTTCCGGTGATTTCCTGTAACGCATTTTCGCCCGTAACAGCTATCCAGAATTCCGTGGTTTCGGCTGTGCGCTTGGCAGCACCTTTTTTCAGCGCTTCGGTGAAAATGAGCGGTTTGTTGATCGCTGCCGATTCGTAACCGCCCATCAGGCAGTAGTTCCGCAGAACGACAAGACCGCGTACACCTGCTCTTCGACAAAGTCGCGCACCGTTTTCCATTTTCGTGAGATCGAGCCAGTCGGGCTGTTGCAGCGTGTGACNNACGTAATACTTCCGGAATGGCCGGATTCGACGGATCATGCAAGCCTTGTTGGATGAGCGCGTAGGTCGGACCGAAGCCTTCTTTCAGCAACACTTCCTGCACCACGCGATCGGCCAGCTCATCGGTTTTAAACAGCCATGGAATGTGCGAACGGATTTCCGCTTCATCCGGAAAAGGTCCGTTCAACGACTGTGAAAGGCGTTTTCCATGTCCGTGCTGCCAATAATGACTGAATCCCGGCGAAGGAAAATGATAACGTTTAGGGATGTGCGGCGAATTCTCCATGGCGTCTGAAAGGTAGGATTTTGCACCCGATTTCCGGCCCGATTTGCGATATTTGTGTTCCAAACCGATTGCCATGGCGAAACCTGCGAAATTCAAAGACCTCAACTTCAAGCTGGCCGTACTGGAACAGCTCATGTATCGCGAAAAGCTGCTTCCGGCTTTTGATGTGAAGGAATTCATTAAGGAACGCGGCACGAAAGTGAGCACGAAATACGATTACAAACCGGTTCCGGGCGTTTTGAAGTACTTCCGCGATTACGAAATTCCGGCCGGGCTGCTGGAAAAGGTCGAAAAGCTCGATCAGGGCTATCACACGATCTACCACCAGATCATTCCCTACTGGGACGGTGAGGGCGATGAATTCAACATCACTTCGACGGAAGACCTGCAGCTCGTTCCGAACCTGAAATCCATCGTTTTGCTCTACGATCGCGAGCAAAAAATGGCGGGCGAGTTCACGGCGAAAGGAATAGCCGCGCGGTACTTGTGATCAGATGAGCTGCAATAAATAACCGGCAAGCGATCCGCCGATCACGATAAAAGCGCTGTTCAGTTTCCGAAACAAAATAACGACCGCCAGGCTCAACACGGCGATTACGATCGTGCGCCAATCCGTCAGGACTTCATTTCCCATCATCAGGCAGATGGACACAATGATCGCTACCGAAGCGCAGTTAACGGCATCCAGGAAAGTGGAAAAGAGGACCGAATGCCGCATGCGTTTCACCAACGGATTCAGCAGCGCCACAAATACGAATGCGGGAAGAAAAACGGCGATTGTGGAAACGGCGGCTCCGCTCCAGCCNNTGACGGAAGAAAACACCGGTCCGGGTGTGAATTGTCCGACCGCCATGGCATCGATCAGCTCGCGGCGCGATAACAATCCCGTAGCAACGAGCTCGGTGTCCATAAATGCAAACAGCACGTAGCCGCTGCCATACAATACCGCGCCGATTTTCAGGAAAGTCCAGAACAGCTTTGCATTGATGCCAGCCAGGAATCCTTTTCCAGTCACCAGCATAATGGGTCCGAAAGCGTTTCGATTCAGCTGCTCATTCTTCCCGATAAACGAAACAAGCATCGCCAGCAATCCGGCGCCGAACAGCAAATAAATTTCCCCGACTCCAAGTATCGAAAGCGCCAATACAGCCACGCTGATCAGCACCAGCCAGATGGATTTGAGCATCGTCGCAGCCATCGGGATAATCGCGTTGATGATAATGGCGATCAATGCCGGCTGAATGCCGTAAAGAAAAGGCTGAACTTCCGGCAAGCTTCCGTATTCTTTATAAAGCCAGGCGATAATTCNNAATAACCGCCGGCAGAATGAAGCACAATCCGGCGACGAGCAATCCTTTCCAGCCGGCTCGTTCATACCCGATGTGGATAGCCATTTCCGTACTGTTCGGCCCCGGAATCAGGTTTGTAGCGCCCAGCAGATCGAGAAAATGCTGCTCGGTCATCCATTGTCGTCTGGCAACTACTTCCTGCCGGAAAAGCGCAATATGAGCAGCCGGGCCACCAAAACCCGTTACGCCGATCTTCAGGAAAAGACGGGCGAGCTCGGCTAAATTCGTACGGGAAGGTGCAGCGTTCATACGTGAAGTAAAGATAGTGATCAGTGAATAGTAAACAGTAAACAGTTTTGCTTCGTTTAGTGATCAGTATCTTTTTACTGCTCACTAATTACTGTTCACTCCACCGGATTTTCACTGCCTGCATTTTTTCATTGTCAAGACGAATTTCAGGAAGTACGGTAAAACCGGCTTTCAGGTAAAAATTCAAAGGCGACAGATACGGCTCGCCCGACAATTTCGGAAAAGTGTCGTTGTCGATTACCCAGCCGTTGAGCTCGGGATGCACGACTTTCATTGCTTCCAGAACGCGGCTGCCGGCTCCGGATCGTTGTTTTCCCATGACGATGGCAAACCACGTTTCATTCTCCCTTGTAAAAGTTATTCCCCAGCCGCAGATTGTTTCATGCTCATCGCTAACCAGCCAATAGCGCCGGTCGGTGAGCTTTGAAAGGTATTCGTCGAGATCGGCCGGTGTTTTGAGCTCCAGGCTGGCCGGATAATGCGCATTCCACAGCGCGCGAATTTGCTCTTTTTGAGAAAAATCGGGCTCGGCGACGGTTTGGATGGTGAATTGCTGCATGTCGCAAAGTACATAATTCGCGAGTTGAAAAGCAAAAGCAGCACCTTGCGATGCTGCCTTTCCCTGCCGACACCTGTTAAAGTCGGCGTAACTCAATCTCTTTTGCAATGCGATGCATGACATTTTCCACGATCGCGTCGCAGTAAACGAGGTTGAACTCGAAGATTTCTTCGGTGNNTTGGAATAGGTTTTCTCGATTTCCTTCCGCAACAGGTTCCGCGCCCTGTTCAGCCGCACTTTGACGTTGCCTTCGCTGATCTCGAGCAGCTTTGCAGTTTCAGCGACGTTCAGTCCGTTGATTTCCCGCAGCGAGAACACCAGGCGGTAATCTTCCGGCAATTCGGTGAGCGCCTGTTCGATGATCCGGCTGAGCTCGCGGTTCTGGACCATTCGGTTCGTGTCGTTGTGAAAACCTGTAAACATGGGCTTGGCGTATTCGTTCACGTCTCTGACAATTTCATTCTGGAAGCTGAGCTTTTGCTTTTTGTGGTAGCAGTGGTTCAGCATGATCCGGATGATCCAGGTTTTGAAGCTCGACCGGCGTTCGAATCCGGCCAGATTACGGTAGGCGTCGATGAACGTTTCCTGCATCAGATCCTGCGTTTCCTCATGATGGTAATTGTAGGCCCGCCCCGTTTTGTACAGGTAAGGATTGTACCGCCGGATCAGGATTTCATACAAAGCTGTTTCTCCGCTCAAAATCTGTTCGATGATCTGCTCATCGGTGTATTGCTCCGTTGTTGTCATAAGCCGTCAGACGTTTTTGCTCAGACAATCAATTTACTCATTTTTGCCATCGAAAATACCGAAATGGCCATCACAAGGTCGCGAACGGCGACGTCTACGTACATCCAGCCGGCGATCAACGTTAGAGCAATCAAGGTCAGCCAGGCTGCAACGATGAGTCCGCCCAAAGCCGGTCGCAGCAGCACGATCACACCGGCCACGATCTCGATCACGCCTACGACCATCATAAACGTAGCACCCGAAAACGGCAGCATGCCTTCGATGCCCGGATTCAGATACTGTTCCCAGTTCGTTAAGATGTTGGTGAATTTGTCCAGCCCCGCCACGATCGGTACGATCACGAACGTAAACTTCAAAAGTTGGTAAACCGGTTTCAGGGACTGTTGTACTTGGTTGCTTTCCATAACGTGTGTTTTTAGTGCTTTCTTCGTTAGAGTAAGCGAGTCACTGAAAGGTTACGGGAAGGGAAGTTTGGTCCTGAATTAAATAATCATTTATCGCTGATATTCGCTTATATATACCGAATCAACGATCCGATCTTTATTCAATCGAAGATTCAGGTATTTGGTGTAAAATGGATCGATTCCATCCCATTCCTGGTAGACTTCAAAGTTTATTTTTCTTCGGTTGGAAGTCGAATCAATGTACCCGAACAGCTCTTCCAGCTCGTGAAGATTCATTCCTTTAAGCTGATGATTTTCCAACAGATCGTCCAGCATGGCATTTCTGTTTTCATATAAGCCACGATCCGAATCATCGTTCCACAAATCCCGATCGAATTTCCTTTCAGGCTTACAAGAGCAAAGGATGAGAAGCGTGAAAATCAAGGGCGATTTTATCATAGCCGCCAGCTCAATCCCAAAACCCCAGCAGTGCAAACGCGATGATCAGGCTCAGCCACAAACCGATCAGGTAGACAATCATGAAACCGGTATTGAACAGCACTTTCATCCAGTCGCGCGGCTTCAGCAGAAGATCCAGTAAGTAGTGTGCTGCTCCGCCGAATGCGCCGGCTACCGTTACGGTCAAAAGCGGTAAGGCGATCCACAGTCCCGCTTCGAAGCTGCCTCCGACCACCAGGAACATAAAACCGATGAATCCTGCGATGAGACTAAAAGCGATGCCTGCACCGATAACGGTGCGCTTTCCTAATAAGGTTGAATTGAAGCCGAAGTTTTGTTGCTCAGTCATGATTGAAAGAATTTAGTAAAACAAATTAAAAGAACTTTGAAATACAAAGTAAATAATCAGACGGAACATTTCCAAGCACTTGAGTAAAAAAATTATTTCGGTTTCGCCTCGTTCTCTTCTTTCCGGAATTGGATGAGGTTGCGGATCAGCTCCACCGGCAGCTCTTTATCGTTTGGGATCTGAATAGCCGATTTGCTGACTTTATACCCTTTGAGCTCGGTTTCGAAACGCTCGAGCAAAGCCGCACTGAACGGGTGCGACAGCGAAATGTGCTTCGCATACGCCGAATAATAGATCAAATAGCCTTTGTATTTGAAACACGGAATCTGATAGCTGATCGTCTCTTCAACTTCCGGCACAACCTCGTGAATGATCTTACGGATGGCCTGCATGCGGTCCTGCAGCTCGGCCGGAAAACCGCTCTGGTATTCGTCTATTGTTTTAAAGTCTGTCTTTGCCATGTGGAAACGTTTTCTACAATTGAAAATAACAAAATCCAACTAAACTAAGCCAATACGCGAACCAGTGTCAGCATAGCTGACAAATTCGTTTGCATTTACAATATGCAGAATTCGTGCAGATTCGTTAATTCGCGGGGGAGAGGTTAAGAGCGGGTTAAACTCAATTCTCGTCAAACGCCACTTTTTTGTTCTTCATCGCGTCCTCCCAGCCGTATGGGAAAATTCCGTGGTTGTTCGCCACGATGCTGCTCATGATCTCTCCAACCCTTTTTTGCAGCGTGGCGGGCAGTGTGTAAAATGCCTTGTCGACCTTCGTATTTCGCTCGGAATCCATCACGCAGTTCTGGTGACGAATGCCGTACTTGGTTTCCTTGTAAAACGTCAGGATCTTGATTCTTCCGTCGTCCGTGCCGTTCATTCCTCTTGTTCCGAACACGATGATCGGATCGATAATGCCGTCTTTGTCGTAGTCGTTCAGATCAAAGTAGTTCGTCCAGAACCACACGGAATATTCTTCGGATACTTCGTTGGTCGCGATGAAATCACTGACCGTCCATTTCAGCACAAGTGAATCGCCGGCCTGGTCGAAGCAATAAGCCTTGATGGAATCGTAAAACGTTTCGGCGTTCTGCAGCGGATCTTCGGTTCCGGCTATGGCGTGCTCTGTCATCAGAATGAAGTGATCGCCGGTCTTGTCGTGATACGCGAACGCCTTATAAATACTGAACGTAATGCCGTTTTCATTCAAAAATGACTTGGTAAACACGGAGTCGATCCCGGCGGTCGAAAGCTGGCGACTGCTCACTTGTCCATAACCGAATGAACACAGCAGGCACAGCACTAAAAGCGTAAAAAATTTCATGTTGTAAGGTTGCTGCTGCAATAGTACACAAATCCTGCGTAACAAATAAGAGCACGCAACAGTCAGCATGACTGAGGATTCGCGCAAACAAAACATACGCGCTATTGTAGCAAATCCTATCTTCGTCTTCCACATCGATTCCATGAAACAATTGCTCTTCGTCCTCCTGCTGACCGCTTTTTCCGCAAATGCCCAGCAAAACCTCGTTCAATACGTGAAACCGCTGATCGGCACCAAAAAAATGGGACACACTTATCCCGGCGCTACCGTGCCTTTCGGAGCCGTTCAGCTGAGTCCGGACACCGATACGATTCCTTACGCGGTCGATGGCAAATACAACAGCTCGGTTTACAAATACTGCGCGGGCTATCAATACGACGACCCGACGATCGTTGGATTCAGCCACACGCACTTCAGCGGCACAGGCCATTCCGACCTGGGCGATTTTCTCGTCATGCCGACACAGGGAACGCTCCAGTTGAATCCCGGAACGGCCGACAAACCAACAAACGGATTCCGTTCGGCCTATTCGCATTCGAATGAAACCGCTGAAGCAGGCTACTACAAAGTGCTGCTCGACGACCATAAAATTCTTGCCGAAATGACCGCTACGCTCCGAGTTGGCGTTCATCGCTACACGTTTTCGGCTTCGGAGGAAAGCCATATCATTCTCGACCTCATGTCCGGGATTTACAACTACGGCGACAAAAACGTATGGACCTATGTCCGCGTGGTAA
This sequence comes from Flavobacteriales bacterium UBA5871, assembly GCA_002432085.1. GTDB lineage: Bacteria > Bacteroidota > Bacteroidia > Flavobacteriales_D > Crocinitomicaceae > Fluviicola. The sequence continues at coordinate 2,901 of DJFN01000165.1, read as the reverse complement.
ACGACACGCTGATCACCGGCTACCGTCAAACGAACGGCTGGGCCCGAACGCGAACGGTTTATTTCGCATTGTCATTTTCCAAGCCGTTCAAGTCCTATGGACAGAAAAACTTCGAATCCGGACAGGTCTATCGGGGATTCTGGCGCAAGTTCGACCAGCAGCATAATTTTCCAGAGATCGCCGGCCAGCAGATCCGCATGTATTTCGACTTCACGACAGCGGAACAGGAACAGATCACGGTGAAAATGGCGCTTTCGCCGGTCAGTCAGCAAAACGCGGTAGAAAACATGCTCGCGGAGGCTTCAGGTTACAACTTCGATCAGTTGAAACAGCAGGCGCAGGACCAATGGAACAAAGAGCTTAGCCGTATCGTGATGGAGGGCGCCGAAGACGACAAAGTGAACTTTTACACGGCGATGTACCACGCCTTTATCAATCCGACGGTTTATATGGATGTCGACGGCCAATACAAAGGACTCGATCAGGACGTTCACCAGGCGAAAGGCTTTACGAATTACACAACCTTTTCGCTTTGGGACACGTATCGCGCGCTGCATCCGCTGCTGAACATCGTGCAACCGACCCGAAGCAACGATATGGTGCATTCCATGATGGCACATTACGACCAAAGCGCGCTGCACATGCTGCCGATCTGGTCGCATTATGCTAATGACAATTGGTGCATGAGCGGCTACCACAGCGTTTCCGTCCTGGCAGATGCGATCGTCAAAGGTGTTTACAAAGGCGATCCCGAAGCAGCGCTGGCGGCTTGTATCATTACTTCCAACCGCCGCGATTACGAAGGCATCGGCGACTACATCGACAAAGGCTACATTCCGGCTGAAAAAAGCGGAACGTCCGTTTCCAACACGCTCGAATACGCCTACGACGACTGGTGTATTGCGCAGATCGCCTTGAAGCTCGGTAAGCAGGACATTTATAGGGAATACATGGACCGTTCGAACCATTGGCGACAAAACTTCGACGTTCAAACCGGCTTTATGCGCGAACGATTGTCAAGAGGCGATTTTAAACCGGGCGCTGATGTGCTGAGCACACACGGACAAGGTTTCATTGAAGGAAATGCGTGGAATTATACCTTCTTCGTACCTCACGCTCCGGCAGAGCTGGCGGAACTGATGGGAGGAAGCAAACAGCTGGAAAAGCGACTCGATTCGCTCTTCGAAATGCACTTGCCCGACGAATTTTTCGCCCATACGGAAGACATCACGCGCGACGGCATTATCGGCGGTTATGTACACGGAAACGAGCCGGCGCATCACGTTCCGTACCTTTACAACTGGACCGACAGTCCTTGGAAAACACAGGCGAAAGTGCGCATGATCCTGGAAATGCAGTATAAAAACGCGCCCGATGGTCTGGGCGGTAACGACGACTGCGGGCAGATGAGCGCCTGGTACATCTTTTCTTCGCTTGGTTTTTACCCGGTTGCTCCCGGTTCCGGCCAATACGCGCTGGGAAGTCCGGCGGTGGAATCAGCCACATTGAACCTCGAAAACGGCAAGCAGTTCCAGGTGAAAGTCGTGAATCAAAGCGACAAGAACGTGTACATGCAGAAAGTCGAATTAAACGGAAAACCGTTGACCGATCTGTTCATTCGCCACGGCGATATCACGAACGGCGGAACGCTGGTGTTTTATATGGGGAAGAAGCCGAAGAGGTGACTGAGTTGGTGAGTTGGCAAGTTGAAGAGTTTATGAGTTTCAACATTGGTTGAAAGGCTTGGTAAAGTAGTGACCATGATTGCCGGCTTTTATCTCCGCTTGCAGAATAGTGTCCCGCGGTTCTATGGTAGTCATGATGTTTTGCAATTCAGGCAACTTACCGTCTGCGAGGAACAAAACACTGCGTGCCAGCTGCGCTTGACCAACGCCCCAATTTTCTTCTTCAAAAATCTTTCGGATAGAATTTAGCGCCTTTTCATTGCTCGCCTTGTCGGGGAACATTTCATCAATCTTGTGTAAGATATCCGGTGGAATATTGTTTCCCATTTCACTGATTGATAATCCCCAAAATCTTCGTCGGATTCGTAGCCGGCTTGCTTTTATCGTATGCGAGCTTTTCAAAAGAAAACGGATGATCGTAGTACCGCAGCTCGACCGTATCGGCTGATCGGAAATAGACGGTTGCTTCTTCAGGAACGTTATCGCCTTTTTCCCAATCGATTTTCAGAACGCCGTTTTTGCAGGAGCAGCTTCCTTTGTCGGCGATTGTTCCGTTCGGCTTGAAATAGATGATCGAGTCTTCTTNNGCCTTCGAACACGCCTTCTTCCAGCGTATTCTTGTGCAATCGGGTTAACACGTTCAATCGACCGGCCAATTTTTGACAGGCTTCGCTTCCGGAATAGTAAGAGCATTTATCCGGACCATTGTGATCGCGCCATTCGGAAGATTCCTCGCAAACACCTTTGGGCAGGGAAGATTTGGAAGCGGAAGGTTCGCCGCAACCGGCAATCTGGAACAAAGCGATTCCCAGTGAAAGTGCGATCAGACGGTTTTTGATCATGAGCTCGAATTAATGGCAGCAAGTTAATTCAAAAGTTGACTCGAAACGATTCGACGCTTCCTGAATCGGTTTCACTTTCAGACTGAACGTTTTCACCTGTTGAGCGAAATTCCTCGACAATTCCACCTACACTATAGAAAGCCCGGGTTTCTTATGGATTCTGACTTTCTACGTAGAACCAGCCTTTCAATAATGTGAAAATGCATTTTTACATTATAGCAATATTAGTTTTGAGTTTTAGTCTGGCTATATGTTCAGTGATTCCGTCACGGGTTCTCAGCATGTGCCGAAACGCCTCCGTTCTTCAAACCCCACAAGGCAATCGCATCGAGCGCCGGCAACAATTCCTTTCCCGAATCGGTGAGATCGTAGGC
>DJFN01000024.1:151-4598 GCA_002432085.1 Flavobacteriales bacterium UBA5871 | reverse complement strand
ATCGCCCCACCAAACGCTGTTTTCGGTATTCGCATCTTTCACTACGAAGCGGTCTTTTGGTGACCGTCCGGTAAATTCACCGGTTTCGATCGCAATCGCGCCCGTGTCTGTTAAAATACCCATGCCCCCGATGATGGTATCTTCTACCAGCTCTGCAGGTGCCTGGTTCCAGAAAATTGTTCCCAGATTTTCCAATCCGATTGTTGCTTTCAGGTCGGCGTTTTTTCCCCGTTTACCAATTTCGTTCATANNCGCAAAAGTACGTCACTTCTGTTAAAAATTGCCTTTTTCAGGTGTGTTTATTTCAACAACAGAACACGAATCGAGTGGTTGAATCAATATCAACGTAATGAATATCAGAACATTAATATTTCGTCAGCGTTGATAAGTCAATAAACAGGAAATTTAGCTGAGCTAAGATAAGTAGTTGTAAAACAAGCTTAAGCCAATGTTTTCAGTGCTTCGACTGCCGACTTGATATTGCGGCTTACGTCTACGATATCTGCTTCCATCATATAACACGGAGCGGTTACGATCTTGTTTTCGGTATCGATGTGGACCTCGCGAACACTCTTCATGCTCGGAATGACGCCGGTGTGCTCCAGTCCGGCAGCAAATGCCGTAATGTCGTAAGGAGAATCTTCTTCGTCCGTTCCGATGGTCATGGTGGTTTTCAACCCGGCATCTTCCAGTGCTTTGGCCAGTACGACAGGACTCACACACAGCGCCGCGATCGGTTTTCCGACGTTCACCATGTTTACAAGCAGCAGCTTCACTTCCGGCATGATAGAGCCATCCGGCCCTTCAAACGCCCATTTGGTGAAGTTCTTCGCGCTTCCGAATCCGCCCGGAATGATCAGACCGTCGATATCGGCCGGAGAGATATCCCGGATATTGCGGATCTCACCGCGGGCAATGCGGGCAGCTTCCACCAGCATGTTGCGCGACTCGTTCATTTCTTCTCCCGTAATATGGTTCACCACGTGATGCTGTTGCGCATCCACCCCAATGCAGAGGTAATCCGCACCGGTTTCCTTAACGGCCAGCATGGTCAACACCGCTTCCTGAATCTCAGCTCCATCATAGACTCCACAACCTGAAAGAAGAATTCCGAATTTCATAAGGATAGAATTTTTGTCCTAAAAATACAGACAAATGTTCGTTTGAGCACTAAAAGCGACCGTGTAATCAATGCCTGATCATCTTCACCCGAAAGCCGGCAACGCAATGCTGTTTTCTTACGTTATTCAGATGCAGCGTTTTCGATCAGATCGAATCCTGTTAAGGAAGAGAACGTGATCTTAAACAAACTACTGCTGGTGGTGTCATACTGATTGCACATAATACACATTGCTACATGAAAAGCGCCTTATTTTTTATCGTCATTCTCCTCCCGGCCTTTGTTTTCAGTCAGCTCAGCCACGAATGGACCAGTCCGTTTACGGGAAGCGGTCAGGTAATTGTCGATGACGTGGATCACGATAGCGACGGTAATTCATATATCATCGGTCATTTAAACGGAACTGCCGACTTTGACCCGGGATTTGGAACTGCTATCAGAACTTCACAGGGAAATATCGACATGTTCCTGGCTAAGTATGACATAAACGGGAACTTTGTCTGGGTCAATGTATTTCTCACCCAGTTCAGTGGTTGGGGCGTGATGTCGTTTCAATTAAAAGTTGCGCTGAACTCCATCTATGTTGGTGGAACTTTCATCGGCACAACCGATTTTGATCCGGGACCTGGAACGCAGACACTTACGAGCATGGGAAACCTGGGCCCGTGCTTTGGCCGGTATGATCTGAACGGAAATTATCTGTGGATGAAAACGGCCGGTACATTGAACAACGACCACATCACCGGCCTGGATGTGGATGCTGCCGGAAACCTGTATCTTTCTTTCGTTGCAGGAGGAACAAGCCCTGATTTTGATCCCGGTCCTGGAGTAGCAACCGTTCCCATTAACTGGAACGATGGCGTTTTTGCCAAATACGATCCCATGGGAAACTTCATTTTCGCCAAGGGAATTGCGTCTACAAGCGGAAACTGGCATCCGTGTATGGATATTGTCGTGGACAATGCCAATGAAATTTATGTTATCGGAGTTTTTGATTCATCGGTAGATATTGATCCCAACGGAGGAACCGTTGTGCTAAACCCAAGTGGGGTAGATGCTTATATCGCCAAATACAGTGCAACGGGAAATTACCTTTGGCACGGACAGTATGCCGGTAACGGAACAGAGGTGGCTGCCTGTCTGAAATTGGATACCGATAACGGTATGATATACGTAGGCGGTAGTTTTGGAAGTACCACGGTGGATGTCGATTTTGGTCCTGGAACCAATACGTTGAGTGTCAGTGGGGCGGAGAACGGCTTTATTGCAAAGTATACAACAGGTGGTGCCTTTCAATGGGCTGTAAACATGAACGGAAATGTCGCTGAAGCGGTCAGTGGAATTGACCTGGATCGCTGCGGCAACGTGTGTGCTACCGGAATCTCCTCTTCCAATTCACTTGATGTCGATCCGTCGATTAACAATACGGCTTTCCCCGGTGCCGGCGAGTATGATTTCTTTCTGGCGAAATATACGCCTTCAGGTATGTATATGCAGGGCTTCCGAATCGGAGGGCCGGGATACGATATCGCATCAGCGGTGTCGGTAAACCAGGTGAACGGCAGTATTTCTCTCTGTGGTAATTTCGGTGGAAACGTTGACTTTGATCCGGGGGCAGGCGCGGTGACCCCAACTGCAGGTGGACCCGACAATGGCTTTCTCTCAAACTATTCCGAAGCTCCTCCAACACCTTCCAATCTTACGCCATCTGGTAATCTCGCTATTTGTCCGGGTGACAGTACCACGCTAATTGTCAGTGGATCGGCAATGGGAACTGTTTACTGGTACGATAATCTTGGAAATATCATTGGATCGGGAGATACGTTGTATACAGGAGCAATCAGCTCGACACCTGTTGTGTTTTATTTCAAAGACAGTTTGTCCTGTCTGGGATCGAGCGATCTGGACAGTATCATCGTCGGCAACGGAATCATTGATGTTGCGATCGCGGCCACCGACACGATTATCTGTGCAGGAAGCTCTGCAACGCTCACAGCATCCGGCGCGACTTCCTACACGTGGTCGCCGGGGAGCTCATCAAATCCGGTCATTACCATTTCGCCGGGAGCGGCAACAACTTATACCGTCGTCGGACAATCAGGTGCGTGTATCGACTCAGCGCAGGTAACGATCAATGTACTTCCGCCGCCGGATGTTAGCATACAAGGCGATAGCATGCTCTGCTCGGGTGAATCCACTACGCTTATCGCCAGCGGAGCGAGCTCTTTTACCTGGAATCCGGGCGGATTTGTAAACGATACGATTACTGTTTTTCCCACTTCGACAACGGTCTATACATTAATCGGACAGGTAGGGCAGTCGGCGGCTTGTAAAGACACGGCTCAGATTACGGTCACGGTTTCGCCTATGCCTGTCGTTAATGCGGAAGGAATGGACACGATCTGTCCGGGTGGCTCGGCCGTTTTGGCCGCTCAGGGTGCAATAACTTATACCTGGACGCCGAATGTGAGCTTTGTACTTCCGGATGGAAGTCGGGTGCTGGCTTCACCACTTGTTACAACCGTCTATACCGTAACCGGGGTCGATGCTACGGGAATGTGCTCCGCAACCGATCAGGTAACCGTTACAGTAGTCGATCACATCCCAATGGATCTGACTGCCGGACCGAATCCAGTGATAGCGGAATACCCGCTCGTTATGTTTCACGGCGAGCCTTCGGATGAATTGCTGGTCTGGCATTTCGGTGACGGAACTTCTGCGGAAGGAGCTACGGTCAATCATTTGTTTCCTGAGAATGTCGAAGGAACTTACCAGGTCATGCTGATCGCTTCTACGGCCGGCGGATGTATTGATACACTATTCGTCGATATCATCGTTCAGGCCGGCGGCTTGTATTATGTTCCGAATGCTTTCACGCCGAATGGAGACGGTTACAACAATGTCTTCAAGCCGGTTTTCTCTTTAGGATTCGACGCCAAAAAGTACAACCTGTCCATTTTTAACCGCTGGGGCGAGCTCGTGTTCGGAACGGATTCCTTTGACGAAGGATGGGACGGAATGTTTGCAGGCAAGCCATGTCCCGACGGCATTTACACTTGGAAAATCACGACAGGAACGGATAAAACTGCCGAAGTGGAAGAAATAACCGGTTTCGTAACCTTGTTGCGTTAATGACTATACCGGAATGTGTACTTTTAGCGTATGAACTTTCCGGTGGTCTTTTACGATGGCGATTGCGGTTTCTGTAACCGGAGCGTGCAGTTTGTTCTCAACCACGAAAGAGGAAGCGAAGTCCGTTTCTGTCCACTCCAATCGGAAACCGCCCGGGATTTTTTCCGGGAAAAGGGATTTCCGCAGCCCGATATT
>DJFN01000024.1:0-145 GCA_002432085.1 Flavobacteriales bacterium UBA5871 | reverse complement strand
GTACCGCGCTTCATCCGCGATGGCGTTTACAACTGGATCGCCCGGCGTCGGCTCAAATTAGCCCCGGGATTTTGCGCCTTACCAACTCCCGACCAACGCAAGCGCTTTCTATAACACTGAAACACCCACACTCAAACTCAAACTG
>DJFN01000218.1:621-7546 GCA_002432085.1 Flavobacteriales bacterium UBA5871 | reverse complement strand
CGGGGCCACCGTGATCGAGTCGCCCGTATGGATTCCCATCGGATCGAAGTTCTCGATGGAACAGATGATGACAACGTTGTCGTTTGCATCGCGAAGCAGCTCGAGCTCGTATTCTTTCCAGCCAATCAACGCCTTATCGATCATGACTTCATGGATCGGTGAAAGCTGAAGTCCGCGTTCGAGGAGTGTGTCGAATTCTTTCGGATCGTAGACGATCGAAGCTCCCGCTCCACCAAGCGTAAAGGAAGAACGGATACACAGCGGAAATCCGAATTCCTGGGCGATCTCTTTTCCTTCGAGGAAGGATTTAGCCGTTTTCTGTGGCGCCATGCCTACATCGATTCGTCCCATCAGCTCGCGGAAAGATTCGCGGTTCTCGGTAATTTCGATCGCGGCAATATCAACCCCGATGATTTGTACGTTGAAGTCTTCCCAGATCCCCATTTCCTGGCACTGAATACAGAGGTTCAACCCGGTTTGTCCGCCCATGGTAGGCAACACGGCATCGATCTTATGGTTATTCAGGATCTCGATTATGCTTTCCGGTTCCAGCGGTTTAAGGTAAACGTTGTCGGCAACCACTTTATCCGTCATAATCGTGGCCGGGTTGGAATTGATCAGTGTTACTTCAATTCCTTCTTCCCTGAGCGAGCGGGCGGCTTGTGATCCGGAGTAATCGAATTCACATGCCTGACCGATAACAATGGGACCTGAACCGATGATGAGAACGGATTTAATCGAGTTGTTTTTGGGCATTTGAGCGCTTTTTAAGATTCAATTTGATTTGTTTTCTTCTCCGGAGGTCTGGCAACCTTGACTTCAAATTGAGCGCAAATTTAGCTAGAAAAATCGGGGTGACATGGAATTGATTCCATTTTTTTCAACACTCAATGTGTATAGCTAAATCGTTTCGTAACTTCAGTCGCCGCTTCCCGATTTTGATCATTATTTGTTTCCGCTTTCTCTCTTTTTTGTTGCATTTTTGCTGTCGTATTCCAACTAACAGCACATTTATATGCAACTGGTCCTTACGCAGCAGCAAATTCAACAGAAAATCACCCGTCTGGCTCATGAATTGCTTGAAAACATTTACGGCGAACAGGAATTGTTCATCGGAGGCATCACCGGGAACGGCGAATATTTTGCCGCAGAGATCGCCGGAATTCTTCGCCAGAACAGCAGCGCAAGCGTAACGGTTTTCAGTATTGATATGCACAAGGATTTTCCGTTGGAGCATCCGATCACGTGTTCGATCGATCCGGCGCAATTGAAAGGAAAGACCATTATTCTCGTCGATGATGTGATCAATTCCGGAACGACGATGCAATACGGTTTGATGAAAATCCTCGAGCAGCCGGTGAAAAGTGTAAAAACTGTGGCCCTGGTCGATCGTCTTCACCGCCGTTATCCTATCAAATGTGATTTTGTAGGATTAACGCTTACCACAACGCTGAAAGAACGCGTGGAAGTGATGGAAAAGAATGGCGAAATGGAAGCTTACCTCGTATAAGAAATGAAACGCATTACCGAATCGGAAAGTCATTACCGCGATCTTGAATTGCAAAGTACGCGCGAGCTGTTGACGGGTATTAATCGAGAAGATCAGACCGTTTCACTGGCCGTTGAGAAGGAAATTCCGCAGATCGAGCAATTGGTTGATCAAACCGTTGAGCGCATGCAGAACGGCGGACGGTTGTTTTATCTTGGCGCCGGTACCAGCGGCCGACTCGGAATCGTAGATGCGAGCGAATGTCCGCCGACTTTCGGCGTTCCGCATGGAATGGTCATCGGTTTGATTGCCGGTGGAGATTCAGCCATCCGGAAAGCGGTCGAATTTGCGGAAGACGATCGTGAGCAAGGCTGGAAAGACCTGCTCGAATACAACGTTTCTAAAAACGATGTCGTTGTTGGCATTGCCGCTTCCGGAACCACACCTTATGTATTAGGTGCCCTCGAAAAAGCAAAAGAACAAGGCATTCTCACGGGTGGTATTTCCTGTAATCCGGAATCGCCGCTCAGTCAACTGGCCGATATCGCCATCACACCGGTTGTTGGCCCGGAATTCGTAACCGGCAGTACACGTATGAAAAGCGGAACAGCTCAGAAACTTGTGCTCAATATGCTTTCCACGGCCATTATGATCCGTTTGGGACGCGTACGTGGCAATCGCATGGTGGATATGCAGCTCACGAATAACAAGCTGGTCGATCGCGGCACACGCATGATTATGGAAGCTACCGGACTGGATGAAACGACAGCGGCTTCGCTGCTCGAAAAACACGGCTCGGTTCGCGCGGCTGTAGATTCTGTGAAAAATATTATAAAATAATTATCTTGTGCCAAATTGATTTAACTTTTTCACAATGAATCCACTGAACCGATCTCTGACAGCTATATTCTTCCTGTTTTACTTTACGTTTTCGTACGGGCAAACGATCTCCATTACCAATTCCACAACGAATACGTCCTGTGATGGCAATGCAGAGCTTGACAGCCTGACTCCCGGCTTCAATACAAGGTGGTTCATCCTTGACAGTATTGCAAATGCTACAGTAATTCAGACAGGTGGTGATACAATCGCCAATCTTTGTCCGGGGCATTATAAAGTTATCGTCGACTCGGCATTCTTTTTTCAGTATGAACATCTATTCGTTATAGAATCTGACAGCGATCCCTGCGCCAATCCAATTTATATTTCCGATGATAACTGCGATCCGTCAGGTCCTGCCGTTTGTAATGGCTTTTTAAATCCCCAGGGAACAATGGGACATCCACCCTACAGCTATTTATGGTCAACCGGCGACACGGTGAATCACATCTACCTGTTATGTGAAGGCAGTTATACACTTACAGTAACCGATAGCATCGGCTGCCAGGCAACGAAAACATTCTATCTGGATGGATTTACGGCTGAGCTTGACTTAACACACAATATACAACCAGGCGATTGTATCGGCAGCGCACAGACAACTATCGTGGACAATGAAACTTCGGACTTTATCTATACCTGGTCGCATGGCAACGAAACATTTCCTCCTACAACCGGCATAACGGACCTTTGTTCTGGCATCTACAATTTACTGGTCCAGAGAACAGCTACCTATAACGGCGGTTCCCATCAGTATTTTGTGATTTCGGATTCGTCGACGACCTATGGTTACCTCCCTTACGGCGATTCTCTTGTAATTGACACACTTTCATCTACTTTTGAGGACTGTCTTTTTGATTACACTTCGCTTGACAGTGCTTACCTGGCTAATGCCAGTATCTACAACGACAGCAATCTTGTCGTGACGTGGAATGTCATGACCGACAATGGCACCTATCAATACATCGATACGATTCACTTTGACAACAATTCGGGCGTTTATAACCTGGTCGTTTCGGTTTATTGTGAAGAATTCAAGTCAACCGAGCATTTCTTTACGATTAACGGGCAAATGTATATCGATCCATCGGGACAGATTTATCTGAATGATCAGGAACAGATGCTTAACCCGGTTTTGGGCGTTCACCCAAATCCTTTCCACGATAAGCTGGTGGTTTCCCTGATCCGAAAAGCCGATTACACTATCGAGCTGATCGATGCAAGCGCAAGATCGATCCTGACAGACACATTCATACAGAGTTCTTCGCTGGACATTCAGATTCCCGAAAGCTTATCCCCGGGAGCTTACTTCCTGAAAGTATCTTCACACGGTCATTCACAAACAATCAAAGTCCTGCATTGATTTAAATCAGTACTGTAATCGTGAATTGGTGATCATTCCGCGGGGCGGAATACTTAACTTTGTTCCATGCGTTTTGATATTCTCACCATACTGCCGGAATTGCTGGAAGGACCGCTCACCGTTTCCATGATGAAACGGGCTCAGGATCGCGGACTGGTCGATATTCACATTCACAATATCCGCGACTATTCCACCAACAAGCACAAAAACGTCGACGATTACCAATACGGAGGTGGCGCCGGCATGGTAATGTCCATCGAGCCGATCGCAGCGCTGATTGAGAAACTGAAAGCCGAACGCGATTACGACGACATTATTTACATGACCCCCGATGGCGAAGTGCTGGAACAACGCCATAGCAACGCATGGAGCATGAAGAAAAACATCATGATCCTGTGCGGACATTACAAAGGTGTCGACGAACGCGTGCGGGAACATTACATCACGAAGGAAATTTCCATCGGCTCGTATGTGCTGACAGGAGGTGAATTGGCCGCAGCCGTTGTGATCGACAGCATCGCGCGGTTGATTCCAGGTGTGATGAACGACGAAACCTCTGCGCTGACCGACAGTTTCCAGGACGACCTGCTTTCTCCGCCGGTTTATACGCGTCCGCCGGAATTCAACGGCTGGAAAGTTCCCGACGTTTTATTATGCGGCGATCCGCTGAAGATCGATCAATGGCGTGAACAGCAGGCAATCGAGCGAACTCGTACACGCAGGCCGGATTTATACCGCAAGTTCACAGGTGAAACGGATTAAAAGATGTCTTTAAATCTTAATGTCCTTCTGTCCTAGCGTCCTTTCAAGCAAAATTGGTTTTCTTTGCGCTATGGCAACAAGCGAAAAACTGGCACCGGCGATCGAGGCATTGCAGCAGGGAAAGATTATTCTCTATCCTACCGATACGATCTGGGGAATCGGCTGTGACGCGACGAACGACGAAGCTTGTCGGCGGATTATGGAGCTTAAGCAACGTCCGGAAAGCAAGAGCTTTATCCTGCTGGCCGACAGTTTCCAGATGATCGAAAAATACATTCCCGAGTTTCCTGATGTTTGCTACGATCTCGTTGACCTGGCCGACAAACCGTTGACCATCATTTACCCGAATGCAAAAGGCCTGGCACCATCCGTGCTTGCCCAAGACGGTTCTGTGGGTATTCGTTTAACGAAAGATCCGATCTGCCTGCAGCTCATCCGTTCTATTAGAAAGCCGATCGTTTCCACTTCAGCGAACATTTCAAGCGAGCCGGCTCCGACCTTTTTCGGCGATATTTCCGAAACGATCAAATCCGGCGTAGACGCTATCGTTATGGACCGTTTGATGGAAAAATGCAGCACGCCTTCACAGATCATCAAGATCGGGCTGGACAGCAGCATACAGGTTATCCGGAAATAGCGTTATTTTCCTGTCTGGCTTTATATTTGCATCTGCACCAGCTAAGCGCCCATGTAAGCTCAGCAAACTATTAAACAACTTAACAAAACATGATTCGCACAATCACCACCTCTATCTGCATTGCTTTCAGCAGTTTTATCTTTTCACAGGAAACTATCCACTGGATGAATGCTCAGCCAACCAGCGGCGACATCAATGAGATCATTCCTATCGACGACAATTCCTTCCTGATGAGACGAACAAAACGACTTCCACCATCGGATTTTTTTACGTTGTCCGGACTTCGTCTGAACGGACAGGTCAGCAGTGAAACCAAAATTGCCCAATACCTCGATCCGGCAAATCAGCACGATTTCATCATTTCAGGAAACAATCAGGCTTTTCTTTTAAAGGAAAATGAGAAAAAAACAATAACGGATTTCTCGCTTCAGCCTTTAACAAAGGAGTTTCAACCAACAGGTGAAGCAACGGCATTCACGACTGTTCAGCATGATGGCTACCACGCCATCCGGGAGACACGCATGACTTTTAACGACAAGTATATATTGCTTTGGAATGTTTATTTCGGCGACACCAAAAAATCGTTCCGTTTTGCTCTCAACACCATTTTGATCGACCGTTCGACACTGCAAATCGTCAGCAACCGGTTTGATGCGCTGCCAACCGACCTAAAGGATCTGGCGATGCTGCACATAAGTGTTACGCAATCGGGAGAAATCATTGCCATTCATACACAAAATGCGCGCACAATGTCATCTATTCCGGGCGATGACGATGCTTTCGAGTCGCTCGACAATCGTTATTTCGTTCAGCATATTGCCGCAGACACCTCTTATTATTCGACGCACGCAGCAGATGAAAACCTTCGCATTCGTTCGGCTGATGTATTCGAGCACACGAACGGCTCATTGTTTCTGCATGTCATTGCTGCGGATGCAAAAACATTAAAGCCGGTCATGCTTGTTCTTAAAAATAGCGGTACCGATTTTCAACAAGTCGGAAACTCACCTTTACAACAAAACAACAGAGTTGAGAAGTTCCCATTCATGCATAAGCTGCAGTTTCATGAGTTGAAAGACGGAAGCTTTCTGACTGTTGTACAGGAATTCATTCACGTAGGAGAAGAAGCTGAATTTCTGGGGAATATCTACATTACAAAGTCAGACCAATATGCTGTAAAAGAATGGAACCGAGAGCTTTCACTTCAACATGAAACGCCCAATACAGTTCTTTCATTCGGCGGATTCTTCTCCTACCTTTCCGCAGCCGGTGAACTGACCATTCTTTACAACGATCTTTCCGCTCTGAATCCGAAAAAGGGTATATCCTGCAAGACAATGACTGCCATCGTAACCACAGCCAATGGTGAATTCACAACGAAGTCATTGGAAGGGCTGGAACCGGGAGAAGCAATTTTTCCGGCCATTTCTACGGCCTATGGTGATCACAAAGTTCTGCTCTACAAAACCAACGGACAAACGGAAAGCTTCGGACAGCTGCAACTGCATTTCTAACCGACAAAATCAGCAGAGCTTCTCAGGCTCTTCGTATATTTGCACCCGCAATGGACAAACTGTACGCCGATAAGCTCAAACACCCCGTTTTCAAGGTTGTTTCCCAGATCATTTCCGAACAGGGAAAAGAAGCCTACGTGATCGGCGGTTTTGTGCGTGATCTGATTCTTGGCCGTCCATCGAAAGACATTGATATCGTCGTGGTCGGCGATGGCATGGAACTGGCCAAAGCGGCTGCGGAAAAGCTGCGCGTAAAAAAGGTTTCCTACTTCAAAAACTTC
>DJFN01000218.1:0-608 GCA_002432085.1 Flavobacteriales bacterium UBA5871 | reverse complement strand
CGGAAAGAATCCTATAACCGCGATTCGCGCAAGCCAATCGTAGAAGACGGAACGCTTTCCGACGATCAGCATCGCCGCGACTTCACCATTAACGCTATGGCGCTCGATCTGCGTGCAGAAAACTTCGGAAAGCTGGTCGATCCGTTTGGCGGACTCAAAGACCTCGAAGCCGGCATTCTGCGCACTCCGCTCGAGCCCGGACAAACCTATTCAGACGATCCGTTGCGAATGATGCGCGCAATCCGTTTTGCGACACAGCTGAACTTCAAGATCGAGCACCGCAGCCTGGAGGCGATTCTGGCTCATGCCGAACGACTCGACATTATTTCCCGCGAACGTATCATCGACGAAGTGAACAAGATCATTCTCGCTGAAAAGCCTTCCCGCGGATTCGAGCTCTTGTTCTCCACGAAGCTGCTGCACCGCTTTTTCCCGGAAATGACGGCCTTGTACGGCGTGGAAACGATAGCCGGGAAATCGCACAAAGACAACTTTTATCACACGCTCGAAGTACTCGACAACGTAGCGGAATCGTCCAAAGACCTTTGGCTGCGCTGGGCGGCGATCATGCACGACATCGCCAAACCGCCGACAAAGCGATTCGATAA
>DJFN01000226.1:10658-11189 GCA_002432085.1 Flavobacteriales bacterium UBA5871 | reverse complement strand
GATACGTATCATAACCGCTGTGCATTGAATGAAAAATTCGTTACGGAAAGCCGGAGATGAGGTGAAAAACCGTTGGAGTTAATTAAGCGAATTAGTGACATAGCAAGTAGTGTTTAGAGGGTAAAACCTCTTTAAATCTAACAAATGGAAAACAAAAAGGCAAGCCGAATGCTGAAAAGGATGCGTTTTTTAAGAGATAATAACGGTTTTTTTAGGTGGTTTGAAAGCGTTGGAGGCAGATTTTGAAGGTTGGAAACAAACGCTTTGTGGACAGTTTCGAGGAAATGAGGAAAAGGATTGAAAAGAACCCGGTTTTTCTTGTATTACCGAACCTTTCGCTCGGGATTATTGCTCAAAAAAGCCGTCCAGCCTTTTCCTTTGCTTTTGTTGTTTTCACCGATTCCTTTGGAAAAATGGTGACAAACGGCTGCTGCGAGCCCGTCGGTGGCGTCGAGGTATTTCGGCATTTCTTCGAAGCGGAGCAAGGTCTGGAGCATGGCCGCCACCTGTTCTTTGGACGCATTCCCGTTT
>DJFN01000226.1:0-10650 GCA_002432085.1 Flavobacteriales bacterium UBA5871 | reverse complement strand
CTTGATGCGCTTGGGCGTGTATTCTTCGAACGGAATGGAACGCCGTAAAGCAGCTGCGATCGCCACGCCTTGAGCACGGCCGAGCTTCAGCATCGATTGAACGTTCTTACCGAAAAAAGGCGCTTCGATGGCCATTTCATCGGGATGGTATTCTTCCATCAGGCTGTCGATACGATCGAAAATACACTTGAGCTTATCGGGCTGATTGTTGAGCTTGGTCAGCTGAAGAATCCCGAAATTGAGCAGCTCGATCTGCTTTCCTTTCACATGGATCAGGCCGTAGCCGAGAACCGTCGTTCCGGGGTCAATTCCGAGAATTATCTTATCTTCAGCCATTGAAATGCAATCAGTGCCTAAAACTATGAAAAAACAGCGACCGGGCCGAGCGCTTGTGAAGGTTCTGTTGTTTGTGACGCTACTCGGGTTTATCGCCTATCGTCTGTGGAACGAAAATTGGTCGCAGATGAATGGCCTGCATTTCCGTAATCCGACTTACCTCATCCTGGCATTTTTGCTCATTATCGCCAACCAGGGCTGCGAATGGTTCAAGTGGAAAACCACGGCCGAACACCTGATCAGCGATACGTCCGTTTTGCGTAAATCCTTTTTCAGTGGTATCGGCGCCGGCTTTCTGACGCCCAACGGCTGGGGCAATTTCCTCGGGCGCATGGTATATTTCCGCAAGCGCGATCGCATGTACATCGTGCTGGCTTCCTTCGTGTCCAATGTGAGCCAGGTCTTGCCAACGCTGATTTTTGGCGCCATCGCCTGCTTTTTCATCCCGAAAATTCCGGTGAGTCTCGGCTACGTTTCAATCGCCGTTTCTACCTTCATTCTCATTTGCTTTTTCTTCGGTGAGCATTTGCTGCCAAAACGACGCACACGTAATAAATTCCTGCGTCATTTCCGGCTCTTTCAGGAACAGCTTGGAAGCCTGCGTGTGTCGTTGTTCGGCTGGAGCTTTATCCGGTTCCAGGTCTTTTCGGCGCAATACGTGCTGCTGTTCATGGCGTTCGGTTATACGGATATCTGGTTCCTGCTGACCAGCGTCTGGATGATCTTTCTTCTCACTTCCATTGTTCCTTCGCTGTGGTCGGGCAAGATCGTGATCCGCGAAACCGCAGCGATTTTCGTCTTTACCGGTACGATGGTCAGCATTCCCGATGCGGTTATCGTGAGCCTGCTGATCTGGGTGTTCAACAATGCCATTCCGGCGGCTGTGAGTAGCATTGCATGGCTTCCGGTTTCCAAACCTGACGTGCATGTGGTGGATTAGCGGCTGGGTGATTCTGTATGCGATTTCCATTTTATGGCTGGTGTTCGGTATTCAGCGTCTGCGGACCGAACGGAAGGTTTCCAAAGCCGTATCGATCGACCAGATAACAGTCGTTGTGCCTTTTCGCAACGAAGCGACGAACCTGGTGAATTTCCTGAATTGCATCCGCAGTCAGAAATACCAGCCGATTCAATGGATTTTCGTTAACGATCATTCGACCGACAGCTTTCAGCATTTATTCGCGTCTCTGGCCGAATTCCGCTTTCCGATTCGCTTGCTGCATCTGCCCGAAGAACAGCGAGGGAAGAAACACGCCATTCGTTTCGGAATGGACCACGCTACAACCGATTACTGCCTCACGATGGACGCTGACGTTGAATTCGGAAGCGATTATATGAAAGCCATGCTGGGCGTTCCGGCGGCCGATCTGGTCATTCTTCCCGTTGAAATGACAGCCAATCGCTGGTGGCATCCGTTCTTTACGCTCGAATATTTGTTCACGACCTTGTTGAACAAAGGCGTGGCGGGCTGGTCGCGACCGGTCAATGCCAGCGGTGCGAACCTGTTAATTCATATTCCATCTTTCGAGGAAGTAGACGATATCGAGGATCACGAGCACATTCTCAGCGGCGACGATATGTACACGCTACGGGCTTTCCGCGATGCAGGCAAGACCATCGAGATCGTTGAAACGGGAGAATTGAAAGTAACGACGGCAACACCATCCACGATCGGACAAGTGATGGAACAGCGCGTTCGTTGGCTGTCTAAATCAAGCCATGTCGGCGATACATTGAACAACGTCCTGGGAATCTGGGCCGTTGCTTTGCATTTAGGTTATTTCCTGCTTGTGATCATGACCTTGTTCGCGCCGGCGATCGGGTTCTTTTTCCTGCTGCTTGCGCTGAAAACACTCCTGGATTNNCATCCGTACCGTTCGTTCGCATTGGAATGCGGAAGCCATCACCGGATTGTTGCTGTTCGAGCTGTTTTACCCGATTTACCTGTTCGGATTGCTCGGTTCGTCGCTGTTTTCCCAACCCGAATGGAAGGGACGCTGATCTTCCGAAAAGCGAATGTTAACATTTAATTAAGACGAAACTCTGTCTGTTATCCCCATTTTTGGGCGCCCTCCAACTTCCTGAATCGCCCGAAAACAACGGAAGATATGAAAGACAACGTTTTACACAATGGAATCCCCGTTTCCGTATCCCTGAATCCTTCGCTCGAAGCAGAAAATTTCAAACCTGCCCGTCCGGAGAATAAAAAACGACTGCTGTATATCGCCGCGCTGGCTGTCGGAATTGCCGTTATAGTAAGCGGAATTGCCAAGCTGCTTGTCTGGCTGATCGATCTGTTTACGAACATCGCATTTTTCGGAACGGTTTCGGTCGAAGCTTCGAATCCGGCGGACAATACTTACGGCGTTTGGGTGATCGTTATTCCGGTAATCGGAGGTTTGATCGTTGGGCTCATGGCGCTTTACGGCTCGAAAGCCATTCGGGGTCATGGAATTCCCGAAGCGATGGAGCAGATCATTTCGAATCAAAGCAAAATCAAGCCGTCGATTACTTATCTGAAGCCGTTGTCGGCTGCTATTTCTATCGGAACCGGCGGACCGTTCGGAGCCGAAGGACCGATCATTGCAACCGGTGGTGCGTTGGGCTCGACAATCGGACAGCTATTGAAGATCACCAACAGCGAACGCAAGATCCTGCTGGCGGCAGGAGCTACGGCGGGNNCTTATTCGAATTCTCGCCGCGTTCCTTCATTCCGGCGGCACTGGCTTGTATCACAGGCGCTGCGGGCCACCATTTGTTGTTCGAAGAAGGCTATGTGTTCCCGATGGAAGCGCTCATCGAAACGCCGACAACATCGGCTTTGCTTGCATATGCTGTCATGGGAATCGTTATCGGTCTGGCGGCTGTCGTGATCAGCAAAGCGGTTTATCTCATCGAAGATCTGTTTGAAAAGCTGCCGATCCATTGGGCCTGGTGGCCGGCTATTGGTGGTCTGGCGGTCGGAATCGTCGGTTATTTCTACCCGAAAACGCTCGGAGTTGGCTACAACAATATCACCGATATGCTTTCGGGCAATCTGCCTTTCCAGGTCATGCTTTCGCTCTGTTTTTTCAAGCTGATTTCGTGGGCTATCGCACTCGGTAGCGGAACTTCGGGTGGAACGCTGGCGCCTTTATTGACTATCGGTGGTGCGACCGGAGCTTTATTGGGCAGCCTGACCGTTCAGTGGTTCCCGGATGCCGGTGTGACCGTTCCACTGGCGGCTTTGACGGGAATGTCGGCCATGTTTGCCGGAGCTTCACGCGCTTACCTGACGAGTATCGTTTTCGCGCTCGAAACAACCGGGCAATCCAAAGCGTTGTTGCCGTTGCTGGCAAGCTGTACGGCATCTTATTTCGTTTCCTATTTCATTTCTCCGAATACGATTATGACCGAGAAGATCGCCCGTCGCGGGATTCGGACGCCGCATTCTTATGAAGCCGGCTTACTCGAGCATACGAATGTGGACCAGGTCTTGGGGGAAAGCACAGTGATCAGCGACGAAAATACGCTGGCACAGGTTCGCGGCTGGCTGGAATTGCATCCTGAAGAAATAGCCAATTATTACATCATTACCACAGTCGATGGTCAGTATCGGGGAATCGTCAGCTCATCGAATCTCTACAATGCTCATCATCCCGAAAGCCTGAAAATAGGCGATATCGTAAAGCGCGAAAAAATGTATCTGAATCCGGGAAGCAGCCTGCGCACGGCCATGGAACTGATGGCGATCGAAAACGTCGACGTGCTGCCTGTTGTCGAAAACGGACAGGTTTCGGGCGTTCTTTCTTACAAAGACATCATTGCAGTTTACAAGAACGATGCCCAGCTTCAGAACAGAGAACAGGTGTTGTCGATCAAGCGTGGATTGGATACGCTGGTGAAACGGGCGGTGAAGAAATAAGCGAAAGCGGTGTTCGGATTCCAGCCAACGGCCCGGATTCTAACGGCAAGCCGGTTTCACCTCAGATAAATAGGATTTCAATAATCGAAATTTGAAAATGTAATATTACATTATTGCAATAATGCGTTTTTGCTGGGGCTTGGTTTTTCGTTCGTTGACTTAACGGGTGATTTCAAGCAATAGTCAGTTAATGAGTTTCCAATAATCCGATCTGCCGCCACAAAAACAAGGGCATCCACCGCAGCGAACACCCTTGCATAAGAAAATTGTTCTTCAATCAGAACGGCAGATCGTCGTCGTCGCTTGCCGCAGTTGAAGCCGGATTCGAAGGAATCGGATCGAGGTTCATAGCGCTTGGACCGCTTTGTGGCATACCGCTGGCAGCACCTGCGCCCATTTTCTCAATACGCCATGCTTCGAGGGTGTTGAAGTACTTCACTTCGCCCGCCGGACTGGTCCACTCACGACCGCGCAGGTTGAAAGAAACCTCGATCTGGTCGCCGATGTTAGCCGCGTCGATCAGGGCACATTTGTCCTGCGTAAGCTGGAACAGGATGTCCTGTGGATACATGCTCGAAGCGTCGGTGAGCACAAACTCGCGCTTGGAGAATTTTTCCGACACCTGTACCGTGTCATTTTTTACTTTGAGAGTTCCGGATAATTTGAACATGTTACTGGTTTTGCGTAGTTAATCGTTAAAGGAGAGCAGCGTCATCCATGCTCCCGTGAGGTCATTATCGGCAAGCAGCTGTTTTGCTCGTTGATGCAGAGCTTCCTCGAGCTGAGCGGGGGTATCTTCCAGCTCCATGAACAATTCGTTCAGCTCAATGAGCTTGTATTCGTTCACGTCTGTTTCGTTCGGAAGCATTTCTACACCGGCCAGCTGAGCCAGGTCGTTGCCGCTTAAAATGCTGCTGTTGCGTATATCGTCGGGCAATTGGTCGAAACCGATGCCGATCGTTGTCAAAGGTTTGGTTACTTCGAACATGGAAGCTTCGTTGGCGTGGCAATACCAATTGCCGCCCATGCGGGCCACCAGTCCGATCTTTTTCTGGTCGATCATGCCGTTTTCATCCAGCACGGCTTCGTTGATGTGGATCTTCACCACTTCGCAGATTACGAGATTTCCCGCGCCGCCCTGGTCGCCAAGCTCGATTACCTGGTTCACCTTGCATTCGAATTGTACCGGCGATTCTTTCACGCGCATCGGACGGATCTTTTCCGAAGCGACGGGTGTAAAACCGGCTTTCACGAATTCGTCCACGTCGGGCGCATAAGGCGAGCTGCTGAGGCTCATCTGATGCAGGATATCGTAGTTCACGATGTTGATAACCACTTCCGGTACTTTTTTCACGTTGTTGTACGTGTCCTTCGTCGTATTTGTGCGACCGTTGCGCGCAGGCGAGAAGATCAGGACGGGAGGAGCAGCGCTGAATACGTTGAAAAAGCTGAAAGGCGAAAGATTGTGGTTGCCATTCTCATCAATGGTCGAGGCAAAGGCAATTGGCCGCGGACCAATAGCGCCCAGCAGGTATTGATGCAGTTTTGGAACCGGTAAATCTTTCGGATCGTACGTGATCATGAACCGTAATTTTTTGACAAAAATACGCAAAACACCCGCTGAAATCGGGGGGGCGATCCGGAAGTAATTAACAACTTTTCTTTCCCCCTTTGGAGGGGGATGAAGGGGGAGGATTTCAAATTAGTCTTCAAAACGTACTTGCTAATTCTTCCACACTCAATTCTCACACTCACTGAAAGAAAGAGAGCATTGACTGCAACTTCCGGTGTGAGTTTGAGCGCGAGAGTGAGGGACAAAAAGTCCTGCTCTCATTCCAGTATCAACTTCCGGATATCCTTCACCGGCGCCGATCCGAAGCTCAGGAATTTCTCGTGGAATTGCTTCAGATTGAAATCGTTGCCTTGCTTTTTCTTCAATTCGTCGCGCAGCTCTATGATCTCGACATAGCCGGTGAAGTAGCTGCACAGCTGTACTTGTGTCAACGTGGCGCGTTTCCATTTGCCCTCGGCTTCGGCTTGTTGCTGGAAGGCTTCTTTCGTGAGCAAATCAAGCGCCTGTTGCTGTGACATGCCGAGGTTGTGAACGGAATAGTCAAGGATCGTGTTGCAGGTCGTGCGGAGGTTCCATTTGTAGTACATCAGCCACATTTCGGGCAAATCGTTGCCATAGCCGCTTTCCAGCATCATGCGTTCCGTGTAAACCGCCCAGCCTTCGATCATCGTTCCATTCCCGAAGAGCGATTTGATCAGACTCGGCGACTGGTTGCTGTAAACCAGCTGCGTGTAATGTCCCGGAACGGCTTCGTGGATGTTCAGGATCTGCAGCACGTAGTCGTTGTACTCGCGCAGATAGCTTTCCTGTGCCTCGGACGTCCAGCCGCTCAGACTGCCGACGTTATAATAAGTGTTGCCGTTTTTGTCATACGGACCCGGCGCTGAAATCGAAGCTCCGGCCACTCCGGCCATATAATCGGGCTCGCGGCGAACGACCAGCGGCTTTTTCGGGTCGAGGTAGATGAGCTTATGATCGTTCACGAATTTCTCCAATTCCGGGATCTGGCGCTCGATCTCGGCCTGGAAGTTTTCCGGCTTTACGTGGTGAACAGATAACGTATCAATCAGCTGGCGCACCATCACGAGGTCGTCGCCCGGTTTCGGACGATTACCCATGTGCTTGTTCCAGATCTTGTGGGCAATGGCGATCATATCCTTGTGCAGCTGTTGTTTGTGTTTCAGCGCTTTCTGATAGATTTGTGCAGGCGAGGAGGCCGATTTAATTTCGAACGCGAATTTCTGTTTGTAAAGTGCTTGTCCGAGACGGAAATCGCGCGGATGATCGTTTTTCAGCTGTTCGAGCCAGTCGGCATAACCGTGAATAGCTTTCACGGCGCGGTCCGAACGGGCGAGGAGCGAATCTTTTTCGGCAGAATTCAATCCGGAACGCTCCAAAGCCGCCGGCAGGTCGGTTGTGAATACGGAAACGCCCCCTCTGTTCTGACTGATGGCCAGCTTCGTATGCTCGCGGGTCGGGTTTTGAATGTTTTTTGCCGCCGCAGCATAATAAGCCGGCACATGCAGCAGTCGCCTGGAGAAATTCCGCAGCCGCGCATCCAGCGAATCGTAATTGTTGTTCAGCATTTCGGCGAAGCTGCCACAAATGTTATAGCCCGACGGATCCCATTGCCAGTCTTTGAGCTCCTGGATTTCCCAGATGCGGCCTTTGAGCTTGTTTTCGATGATCTGGAAGTCTGTCTGATTGCCTGCCGAAAGCGTCGTTTGATCGAAGCGTTCCAGCTCCTTCAGCATCCGTTTGGAAAAAGCGATCTGTGTGTTTCTCGTTACATCATTCGGAATGACCAGAATATCGTCGTATTTGTGGAAACCGACACTGCTGGCGTGCCCCGGATAGATCTTCCAGTATTGTTCGATGAAGCTGTTTTTCCATTTATCGAAATCCTTGTCGGAAGATGCTGGTTTTTCAGGCGATCCGCAGGCAACAAGAAAGAGCATGGTCAAAATGACAAGAAAGCGGCTGTTTTTCATAAGACGAAGTATAGTCTGCAAGAATAAGAATTTTTCCCGCGGCATAGCTACCGTCCATCAAGTCCTCGAAACAAGCTTATTATCGCAGCAGTGAAACGATCTGGGCGGCAACGGTCGTGGCGAAAATCGGAGCTGCCTGCCGATTTCTGAAGAAGTAAAACCCCGGCTAGCCGATTGATGCGGTTACTGATAAACCAGCTTCGTTTTCTTTATTTTCTCCACGATATAAAAGTTCTTATCCATTGTGGGAATAAGGAGTCGTTTTCGTCCTCCGCTATCAAGGTATTTATACGAAACCTTTTGCCATTCGGTAGTCGGAGTAATAAATCCGTAACCCATAACGCGAACGGGCATATCGAAGCCCTCAATAACATTCACCCAGCGATAGCTCATCTTGTTCTTTTTGTAGATCAGCTCGAGCTTTGGCGGATCGGGATATCGTAAATACTGATCGAAGATCTTCGATAAATCGCGATTGAGCGCCTTGCTCATGTAAGCCTCGATATCCTGTGTGGTCACAAGCTGGTGATAGAACGTGCTGTTCAATCCGCGCAGCATCTGGCGGAAAAGTGTGTCGTTGTCTACGATCTGACGGATCGTATGCAGCATGTTCGCGCCTTTGAAATACATATCGCCGCTGCCTTCGGTGTTCACGCCATACGGCCCGATGATCGGAATATCGTTCAGAATATTGCGTCGCAGCCCGATCACATAGGCCGAAGCATCTTTTTTCCCGAACCAGTACTCGGTGAACAGCGTTTCGGAATAATCGGTGAACGATTCGTGGATCCACATATCCGCGATGTCCTTGCTGGTAATGTTGTTGCCGAACCATTCATGTCCGCTTTCGTGAACGATGATGAAGTCCCATTTCAGCCCGACATCCGTTCCGCTGAGATCGCTTCCGAAGTAGCCTTTTTTGTACCCGTTTCCATAAGCAATGGCGCTTTGGTGTTCCATTCCCAAATGCGGCGCTTCAACGAGCTTGTAGCCGTCTTCATAGAAAGGATACGGTCCGAACCAGTATTCGAGCGCTTCCAGCGTTTTCGGAACATCGGTGAAGTGTTCTTCGGCTTTGTCCTTGTTGTCGCGAAGCACCCAGTAATCGAGCTCCAGCATACCTTTTTCGCCTTTGTAATGCTCATGCAGGTTCACGTAATCTCCGATATAAGGAATGATGCAATAATTATTGATCGGATTGGAAACACTCCACGTATACGTAGCCAGCTTATTCGTTCGCTCGGTTTTTCCTTCGAAATGGCCGTTGCTGATGCAAACCAGGTCCGTGTTGCAGGTGAAATGCATCCGGGCGCTGTCGGGCTCGTCGGCTTGCGAATCAGTACAAGGATACCAGACGCTGGCGCCTTTTCCCTGGCACGCGACGCTGATCCATGGTTTTCCATTCGGATCTTTCGACCAGATAATACCGCCGTCCCAGGGTGGTTTTACCGCTTCAACCGGCTTGCCGCTGTAAAATACCTGCACTTTGCCTTTCCGGTCGACCAGCCAGCTGTCGTTGATCGTCACGAAATAGGCATTCCCGTCCCGCCTGATGTGATCGGTTCTGAAAGCGAACTTGCGGCCGCCATCCGGTTTCAGCAGAACGATACTGTCCAGCACCAGCGGTTCCTGCAAATCGATCTGCATCGTATGTGATTTCTCATTGCCGGGCAAAGCCGTGAAAGACATCGTGTTGCTTCCCCAGACCATTTCCTGTTTTTCATCGAAAGTCACATCGAGCTCGTAATGCGTCACATCCCACCAGTTGCGGGAAGGACCGTAACCGCCGCGAATCGAGTCGGCATGCGTGAACTGGGAAAAACATTGCGGAACGACCGCCAGGAAAAAGACAAACAGGAGAGCTTTCATGCATTGCGTATGTAGAGCGAAAATACTGAATCTGTACAAATTCCCTCAAAATCATCCCCAAACTGTTAACTACTCACCATTCACTGTCAACTGTTCGCTCTCACTGTTCACTCCTAAATTTGTTCAAACAAAAAAAATCCCTAATTTTGTGCACCCTTTTGAAAAGAAGGCTTTGAAATAATCCCGGAAGATCAGTCGGATCGACACCATCGGGGTACTGCGGATGTGGTGAAATTGGTAGACACGCCAGACTTAGGATCTGGTGCCGAGAGGTGTGTGGGTTCGAGTCCCTCCATCCGCACTTAAATAAAGGTCTTCCGTCCGTACCGATAACATCGGAATCGAACAGGGGGCCTTTTTTAGTTAAAATAGAGCAAAAACAACGCAATGAACGTAAGTCGTCAGGAAGTAAACGCGCAAAGCGCATTGCTGGTCGTGAAAGTCACACCGGCTGATTACCAGTCTAAAGTGAACGCTTCACTCGAGAAATACCGCAAACAGGCGCGTATTCCGGGTTTCCGCCAGGGAAAAGTGCCGATGGGCCTTATCCAGAAGCAATATGGTAAAGCGGTGCTCGCTGAGGAAATGAACAAGCTGGTTTCCGATGCTTTGTACGGCTACGTGCAGGAAAACAAGCTCGAGATCCTTGGAAACCCGATCCCGAAAGAAGATGTGGACGTGAAAGGCGATTTCGACAAGCCGGAAGATTTCGAATTCACTTACGAGATCGGCTATACTCCTGCGATCAATGTTGACCTGAGCAATAAGACGAAATTCGATTACTTCAAAGTGAAGATCGACGATACGCTGCTCGATAAGCAGATCGATGACCTGCGTCGTCGTTACGGAAAACTGATTTCTGTTGAAGAAACCGGCGATTCCGATATGATCCTCGCACAGTTCGTTGAGCTGAACGAAGACGGTTCGATCAAAGAAGGCGGTGTGATGCACTCTTCCACGACTTCCCTCGAATTCGT
>DJFN01000037.1:19185-23478 GCA_002432085.1 Flavobacteriales bacterium UBA5871 | reverse complement strand
GTGCGCTTCCGATCGCTCTTGCTTTGGGCGATGCTTCCACCAGCCGCATCCCGATGGGTATTTCCATCGTAGGCGGGCTCGCTTTTTCCCTGATCCTGACCTTGTTTGTGATCCCGGGATTGTACATTTACCTGACATCCAAAAAGAAAAAAACGGCATGAACCAACTGAGCTTTCTCTTCTGCCTGCTGGCGTTTGCTTCCTTCGGGCAGGGAACGCTGACGCTGGAACAAGTCGTTTCCAACGTGCTCGAGCGCAACTTCAGCGTGCAGATCCAGCGCAACCTTGTCGAGGTAGCCGAAAACGATAACAGCATCGGGAATGCCGGTTATTTGCCTGCGGTTTCCATTAACGGTGAACAAAACTGGAGCAGCAACAACACGCGCCAGGAATTCTTCAGCGGACAGGTGAACGAAGCCGACGGTGCTAAAAGCCGCTCGACCGCGATTGCCGCACGCCTTGACTGGACGTTCTTCGACGGTTTCCGCATGTTTGCAACCGACAAGCGTCTGCAACTGCAGGAAGACAACGCGCGTTATCAACTGACAGCCGAAATGGAAATGCAGATCTATCAGGCGGCGATCCTGTATTACACGATCCTGCAAACACAAGAGCTGACACCGGTTTACGAAGACGCGCTGGAACTTTCCCGCGAACGGTTCTCGATCGTTGAGCTGAAACAAAAAAACGGCGCCGCAACTCAGCTGGAATTGCTGCAGGCACGACTCGATCTCACAGCCGACAGCTCCGTTTTACTGCAACACCAGAAATATTTGTCAGACCTGAAAGTCGATATGAACACACTGATGGGACTTCCTGTTTCCACGCCGTTCACGATCGAAGGCAGCATTGTTCCGGAANNATTACGTGGGAATCGGCATGGGCACAGGCGCAGGAGCAGAATACGCAATTATTACTGGCGAAATCGGCTATCGCGATCACGGAAATGGAACGCAAGGAAGCGCGTTCGGCTTATTATCCGCAGCTTGGCGTGTATGCACAATACGCTTACGGAAGCTCGCAGAACCAGGTCGGGCTTTTGCGCTCGAACCAGACGNNGTGCCGGATTCACACTCCGCTGGACCATTCTCGATCGTCTTTCGACTTACACGGCGCTGAAAAACAACCAGCTTTTCTACGAAAACGCACAGCTTGCCGAACAGCAACAGCAGCAATTCGTGGAAGCCGAGCTTCTCAAGACGTTCAATGAATATTTGTGGGCAAAACAGAACCTGGAGCTGGAACAGCAAACCATTCTGAACACGTCCGAAGCGTTCGAGATTGCGCGTGTATCGTTTGAAAACGGCAGTATGACGAGCCTCGAGCTGCGTGAAATTCAATACGCCATTGTTCAGGCCGAAAGCCGCTTATCTGCCGCTCGACTCACACTGAAAACAGCCGAGCTGAATCTTTCGCTGACAACCGGGAACTTCAAGCGCTTGCTGAACTGAGAATGAGCGAATTTGCACGAATGTGTTTCTGCATAACATGCCAACAGCCCTTATTTCGCGTTAATTCGCTAATTAGCTTCGCTGAACTTCGTTTCGCGGGAAAGCCATGCACAGCGCATCGCTGGTTTAAGTACACTCAAACGTTGTAAACTTCGACGACCATTTTGCCCGACGTATCGATCGAAGCGCGGTGCATTCGCTGGCAATTGAAGGAGAACGCTATTCTTCCCTTGTTATCGACGCTGATAATGCCGACATCGCCCGGAATGGGATTTTCCATATTCCGGATCACGTAATCGCAGGCTTCCTGTACGCGCATGTTTTTCAGCTCCATCAGCATGGCGACCTTGTGGGCAATAACGCTGGTAATGATCAGCTCGCCTTCGCCCGTACACGATGACGCGCTCAATTCGTTCGCATAGCAGCCTGCTCCGACCAGACAGCTGTCACCTACCCGACCGGGCAAGCTTCCTGTCAGGCCGCCGGTGGAAGTCGCCGCAGCGAGATGCCCGAATTCGTCCATGGCCACACAGCCGACTGTTCCATGTCCGGTTGGCGTGGTTTCTTCCAGCAGCAAATCGCGCTGGTGATCGGTAATAAAGTATTCATTGGGCTGCAGCTCGAGGTTCCGGATCTTCGCCAGCTTGAGCGCTCCTTCGCCGGCAATGTGCACGTGCTTGGTATAATGCATCACTGTTCGGGCGAGCTCAATGGGATTTTTCACATTCCTGACCATGGAAACGGCACCGGCCATCAACAGTTTTCCGTCCATGATCGCGGCATCCATTTCGACTTCGCCTTCGCGGTTCAGGGCCGAGCCTCTGCCGGCATTGAAAAAAGGATTGTCTTCCAGGATCCGTACCGTGGCTTCGACCACGTCGATGGCTTTGGCGCCTTTGGAAAGCAGCTTGTGTCCGTGCTCGATGGCTTCTTTCAGACCTTTTTTGTAGTCGTTGACGTGCTCACGGATGTAAGGTGAATCCTGACCTGCGCCGCCGTGGATCGCTATGGCTATGTTCTTTTTCATAACGGTTATTTTTTAGGAGGTGAATACCACATTTTCAGATCGCGGATATCAAACGAGCAGCCTTTCACCAACAGGTGAACGAGCAGCTTTTCCACGTAAATAGGGTCGTGACCGGCCGCTGTGGTAACGTTCGTCTGACGGATATGCTGTCCGTCGATGATCACCACCATTCCCGATCCGAGGCATTCCGCTTCATAGCCTTTTTTGATCATCAAAGCGGCGTCTTCGCCCAAACCGATTCCCAGCTGACCGGGATTGACGATCACTGCATGTGCCAACCGGCCGAAACGTCCGCGCCGGATAAAATGCGTGTCGATGATGCAATTTTCCAGCAGCCCGATACCGGAGCTGGTCTTGAGATCCGAATCGAACAGCGCTTCGTGTACACCGCCGCCCTGGATCATGATCTTCGACAGTGCCATAGCGCCCGCACTCGTACCGGCAACAATAAACCGTTTGTCGTTGTGGTAACGGTCCCTGATGGCATCGATCAATGGCGAGCCGCCGAGAATGGTTGCGATCTTGAACTGATCTCCACCCGAAAACAGGATCGTATGTGCTTTATTCACGCGTTCGGAATAGTCCTTTTGCCGGGCTTCCATCTTGTCCTGGATGTTCATAAAGCCCACATTCTTATAACCAGCGCGCTTGAACGCCTTTTCATAGGTTTTCTGCACTTCTTCCGGTTCGTCGCTGGCCGTCGTGATGACTTCGATCCTGGCGTCGAGCTGATTGGGTGCCACCAGCTTTTTGAGTATCTCCATCTGCACGAACTGCGAGTTGTAAACTTCGATCGGCAGACTTCCTTCCCCCTTATCTTCGGCTCCACCGATGATCAGCAGTTTACCTTTAGGTATCATGGTTCAGGAAGATTATGAAGCCTGTAACGTACTTGTCGCCATCCGCTGCTGAGCATCCCGGATCAATTGGATGGAATTCAGCACACCGTCTGCGCAGACAAAAATGAACCAATCGGTCTGCGCGTGTTGTACCGCATATTCGATTGCATCCCGCTCGTCGGGAATTTCGACAACCTTCTTCCTCGGGTCTACCGACTTCACGCCTTCGAGGATCAAGGCTGTCGATTCGCTCGTCGGACGTCCGCGGGTGTCTCTGTCGTGACGAATGATGATTTCGTCAAAGATCCGCGCGGCGTACTTTCCCAGCTGACGAATGTCGTCATCGCGGCGATCGCCCGTTGCACCGATGATACAGACTTTTCGCGCAGCATCGACGGAAGCCATGTATTTCTCAATTTCGTTGAATCCGTCGGGATTGTGAGCATAGTCGAGCATCACATCGAAATGACCGAAGCGGAAGAGGTTCATGCGTCCCGGCGTTAATTCCGGAGAAGGAACAAACGATTTCAGCGCCGTACGGATCACAGCCAGATCGAAATCCGAAGCAATGGCCCCAGCTATGGAAAACAAGACGTTTTGTATCATGAATTCCGCCTTTCCGCCAAATGTGAGCGGAATATCGGCCACCGGCATGATCGGAATTTCGTGCTGACCTTTGCGCAATACGCATAAGCCATTGTTCAGTACGACAGCCGTTCCGCCCTGCTCGCAATGCGCTTCGATGCGATCGGTCTGTTTTCCTGTGCTCGTCAGAATGATCTGTCCACGGGTAACTTTACGCATGCCGTATACGCGGTCGTCGTCTGCATTCAACACGGTATAACCTGTAGCAGCCGTAGAACGCGGCACCACTTCTTTCACACGGGTGTAATCGTCCATGTCATGGATATCGTCGATGCCGAGGTGATCTTCGGTCACGTTCGTCACAATGCTCACATCGCATTTGTCGAATCCGG
>DJFN01000037.1:0-19176 GCA_002432085.1 Flavobacteriales bacterium UBA5871 | reverse complement strand
AGGCACATTCCAGCACGGCGAAATCGACCATCGGATCGCAGAGTACCATTCGCGTACTTGCCGGGCCCGTGCAATCGCCTTTTCGCACCAGGTGACCGTTGATGTAAACGCCTTCCGTGGTTGTGTAGCCGACCGAACGCCCGGCCTGGGCCGCAATATGCGCCATCAGTCGTGTGGTCGTGGTCTTCCCGTTGGTCCCGGTAATCGCCACCAGCGGAATCCGGCCATTGGAATCATTCGGAAAGAGCATATCAAGGATTGGTTTTGCCACTTCGCGCGGTGTTCCCGAAGAAGGATTGGTATGCATGCGCAGTCCCGGTGCCGCATTGACTTCGATGATCCCACCGTGCTGATCATTCAGCGGAATGGAGATGTCCTGTGCCATCAGGTCGATACCGCACACATCCAGCTTCACCAGTCGGGCGACGCGTTCGGCCATGAATTTCGTTTCCGGGTGAACCAGGTCGGTCACATCTTCGGACGTACCACCGGTAGAAAGATTCGCCGTGCGTTTGAGCTGGAACCATTGGCCTTTCGGCAAAACGGTATCCTGCGTCATTCCGCGTTCTTTCAGCAACATACGCGTGTGCTGATCTATGCTGACGCGTGTCAGCGTGCGTTCGTGTCCTCTTCCGCGTTTCGGATCGGTATTTAATGCATCTACCAGCTGACGAACAGTCGAAACACCATCACCGATGATCGTAGGCGGCGTACGTCGCGCCACGGCAACCAACTGGTAATTGATCACCAGCAGGCGGAAGTCATAGCCTTTTAAATGCTGTTCGACAATGATCTTATCAGCTACGCCTGAAGCCAGCTTCCAAGCTTTTCGTGCGGTTCGCATGTCGTTGATCTCGGCTGTGATACCGCGACCGTGATTGCCATCAACCGGTTTGATCACCAACGGAAAGCCGATGCTTTTGACGGCAGCTGCCAATTCGGAGCGATCTTCGATGATAATTCCCCTGGAAACGGGAATGCCGTTGTCGTACAGCAATTTTTTCGTGGTCCATTTACAACCCGCCGTATCGACGCCGACGTTGCTGGTCGTTCCCATAATCGTTGCGCGGAACAGCTGTTGTTTGCTCCCGTGTCCGAGGAGATATAAGGAATGGTCGTCGAGTCGCGTTACCGGAATGCGACGTCTTTCGGCTTCGTCGATGATCGCTTGCGTGCTTGGTCCCGGACGTTCGCTTTTCCAGATATCGGTGAGCTCATCCACTACTTCTTTTACGGAGTAAGGCCGGGATTCCGCTACGGCTCTCACCAGCTCGACGGCCGCGCAGCCTGCATGACGGCCGGCTCCTTCCGATTCATAGGAGAAGACCACGTGGTAAACGCCTTTCTTCCCGGCAGATCGTGTCCGGCCAAAACCGACATCGATTCCCGCCAATACCTGCAACTCCAAAGCCACGTGTTCGATCACGTGTCCAAGCCAGGTTCCTTCTTTCATCCGTGTGCACAGGCCGCCAGGTTCTTCTTCGGAGCAATAATGCTCATGCAGGGAAGGCAAGAGCTCCATAATGCGTTCGTAAAAGCCGCTGATTTTGTTTGTCGGCAGTTCTTCGTAGTGTTCCAGGTCGAGTTTCATAACGACCAGTTTCTGGCGATAGCCGGACCAAAAATTAGGCCCGCGCAAAATCCTGATATCCTCTATTTTCATGGTTTGTGGTGTAACACGGCAATGTCCTTCAAGCCGCACTGTTATTGCAAATATGATTTCGGAGGCATCGATTTCATTTACACAAAAATCAGATTCCTTGCATAATTCTTGGATTTAGGACTTGTTAACGCCGAATTTGCCCCTAAAGCCTGTCCAACGCCGTAATGTTGCATCAAGCCCTATAGAGATGTCGAACAAAACTTTCAAAAACATTCCGGCGGAGCAAGAAACAGTCATCCGCGAAGTGCTTCGGGCTTTTCCGGAGCTCGATCACACATCGATTGAATTTATTCAGAAGCCGCGCCATGCCGTCCCTTATGGCACCACGCCCAATCCTTCCACCTGGCTCTCGAGGCCGGATAAACGGCGATATACGATTGTTATACAAGGAGAAGCAAAGCCGCCGATCGAACAGGTGCTTTTCAAAAATCTGTCCGAATCGCTCCAACGAAGCGTTGTCGCCCACGAGCTGAGTCATGTCGTACAGTTCAACTCAATGAGTCGCACAAAGCTGCTGAAAACGCTGCTCACTTACAGCATGCCTTCCGTGAAGCGAAAGCTCGAGCGCGGTGCCGACGAGGGCGCCATTACGCACGGATACGGCGAAGAGCTGCTGGCTTATGCATTATATGTCCGGTTGATTCCCGGCTATACGTGGGAGCGTAAGACGGTGCTTCGCGATTACCTGAGCCCGGATGAGATTCGTTCGCGGTTGCAGAACTGGCATTGTTCGTGAGTCGACAGGCTTTCCGGCCAGAACACTGCTATATCTCGCGAATAAATCGTACTTTCAGCCAGATTTTATCGGTACATGCACAAGCTCTATATACTTTTCATCCTGACCGGCCTATTGCTCTCCGGAAGCGGCTGCAGCTCGAAGGTCGTCAATACGACGAAAGAGTTCGAGGTCCAGATCCCCTACAAAACGCAGTATGTAGTGATCCTGGTGATCGACGGGCCGCGCTGGACAGAAACGTTCGGCGATTCGACCTGTGCGCTGATTCCGATGATGGGACGCGAGCTGGTAAAGGAAGGCGTGCTGTATACCAATTTCCGCAACGAAGGCTCCACGACCACAACAGCCGGACATACGGCCATCACGACCGGTTTCTATCAAACCATCAGCAACGGCGGAAGGGAATTGCCCAAACGTCCTTCGCTGTTCCAGTATTTCCTGAAAAGCACCAACGCCGATAAGACCAAGGCATGGCTCGTTTCCAGCAAAGGCAAACTGGAAGTGCTCGCCAACACGCGCGATAAGCATTGGTGGAATATGTACATGCCTTCGACCTATTGCGGACCGAACGGCAACAGCTCGAGCTATGGCGGCGACGCGGCAACTTTTGCGAAAGCAGGTGAGGTACTCAAAACCTATCGTCCGAGCCTGATGCTCATCAACCTGCTGGAAGTGGATACACACGGCCACGGAAACGACTGGGAAGGCTACAAACGCGGCATCATTCACTGCGATCAGTATGCCTACGACCTGTGGCAGCTCATTCAATCCGATCCGGAGCTGAAAGACCGCACCACGCTGTTCATTACGAACGACCACGGCCGTCACCTCGACGGACATAAGAACGGCTTCGTGAACCACGGCGACAATTGCGAAGGCTGTCGTCACATCAGCCTGCTGGCCATGGGCCCGGATTTCAAAAAAGGCAAGGTCGTTTCCGAAAAAGCCGAAATGATCGATATACCGGCAACGATCGCCGAAATGCTCCACTTCGAAATGCCAACCGGCAACGGGAAAGTACTCACATCACTCTTCTGATTTCAGGATTTAGATTCTCCCGACGAAATACCGTCCGACCGGAGACTCCACTGGAGACCGTCCGACTGGAGACCGAAGACTGACTGAAGACTGACTGACCGGAGACTGGAGACCGACTCCTAAAAAAGCCTAACGTGCTTGCATTCTAAGCCATGTTCCCGCTACTTTGCGGAAGCAGTATATCTTATTATAGCACATTTCAAACTCCAATGATCATGAAACGATTAATTTTCTCCATGGTATTGCTGGCGGGCTTTTCACTCCCGGCGATTGCCCAGGAAGACACACGTGAATCGCTGCATTTCGGTCTGAAGGCCGGTTTCAACTATTCCAATGTTTACGACGAACAAGAAGAGGATTTCGAAGCAGACGGCAAAGGCGGTTTTGCCGGCGGTGCCTTTCTTTCCATTCCGGTAGGACGTTTTCTCGGGGTTCAGCCTGAAATTTTGTACTCACAGAAAGGCTTCAGGGCCGACGGAACCGTATTGGGAACTCCCTATACGTTTACACGAACGCTGAACTATGTCGATATTCCGCTGCAGGTGATGCTGAAACCCGTACCAGGCTTTACCATCCTGCTCGGACCACAGTATTCCTTCCTGGTAAGCAGCCGGGATGTTCTTACCGTAGACGACGATTCGGCTGTTGACGAGGATTTTTACGACAACGATAACATCCGCAGGAACACTTTCTGTCTCGTTGGCGGGTTCGACTTCACTTTTGCTTCTCATTTTGTATTGGCACCGCGCTTTGGCATCGACCTGATGTATAACAACGGCGACGGTTCGCAATCGGATATCCGTTACAAGAACAATTGGTTGCAGCTCACGCTCGGCTACCAGTTTTAATAGATTCATTCCCATCCACCTTCCCATGGGCAATATTCTTTATACCATCGCTGTCATCCTCATTGTGATCTGGTTAGTCGGCTTTTTCGGCTTCCAGCTCGGAGGCATGATTCACATTCTACTGGCAGCCTCGCTGATCACTGTATTGATCAGGGTTCTCAGCGGAAGCAGTTCGGACGATCCGATCTGATTTTCCATCCTCGACTTGTAAATCCCGTCCCGATGCTTTATTGAGACGGGATTTTTCGTTGCAGTGAAATTTTATAAAACATACCTGAAATCCTGTAAGACGCCATCGGTCTTTGCTTGCGATATTTGTCTAAAGGTTAAGAAAAAGCATGCACTCATTTGGCTTTTCTGATGTAACTCCCGCTAATTCTGGAACTCTTACGGGAGGTGTTACAACCCTATAGTTTCGCCTTAAAAGCGTAAACGGCTCCTGTGGAAACACAGGAGCTTTTTTAGCTTCCGGAAACCGGGTAAACGCGCCTCAAAACCGATTCAACAACTTCATTTGCAACGATTTAAAATTTAACAATCCGCTATCTCAAGCCAGGCGGGCGTTTCGCAAACCCACCTTAAAAAGTCACACATTTTTAATCGTTTCGGTTTGGATTTTTGGTCTGCTCTGTCGTAACTTACTTCTCCATTCAAAACAGCAGCCATGATAACAGCAATGGAAACTGAGACCGATATCCACCAATTGATGCAGGAAATCGTTCGCGTAACGGGCATTATCAAAGTGAATTATCCCGTGCTGTACGCTTCCCTGTATGAAACACCCGTATTCGTTTCTTACGAGGACGAAGAGCTGGAGGAAGAAGAATTTCAGGACTACCTCGAATTCCTGAATACCCAGCTCGCTATTCATCGAATTGCCTACGGTAAACGCTGGAAATAATTCCCTGTCCTTCCTGTTCCGCTACGGCGGTTTGCTGATCATTCACTTTCTTACCGGTTTATGCTGCAGAAAGCAGCCTCGCCACCTATTGCTGGCTTTTGCGCCATTCCAGCTCCCTGAAGATTCCTTCGGCCATTGTATCGAATGCCGCACAGGATCGCGGAGGAACCGTGAGCAGGTGTGCACGTTCCAAACGACCGAAATACCATTCACGCAGCTCTTCCGTGATGCATTCCCTGGTGAAGCCCGCCAGGTGAAAAACCGTGTCATTCAGATTGAGGTAATAATCCGTCGTATCAAAGCCCAGGTCCGCAAGTCCGTTGAGCAGGCGTGCATATACGAGGTCGTCTTTAATAAGGTTCAACAACAGGTCTTTCATAGTGGAAGGAAAATAGAATCACAACCAAATGTATAGAAATTCTATCATTTTTTATAGATAAAGTTTCAAAAATCGAAGTCATAGTTCATATATGAGCCCAGTTCCTCAATTTTACTAGGGATTAAGCCCGGCACTGGACGGAAAGATGACGAGACTAGGTGTTTTTTTAGCAAAAAGGTCGATCAACAAATCGGAAGTATCCCGTAAAACCGGGATCAGCAAGGCGCGGTTGAGTCAGCTGACGCTCAACCATGCTGCACACCTGCGCGTTGACGAGCTGTACCTGATCGCACTGGCGATCAAGGTCGACCCGGCAGAAATGCTTAAAGATGTCTGCATGGACCTTCAGATTCGAGAAGAAGCCTCTTCTTTTCCATCTTGAATAGCTATACACCTATTAAAATTAACATTTATTAACCTTAAATTGCGGTTTACCGCAATAACACATTGCGGTAATTACGTATTTTACATTCAAACTTTAATTTTAACTAGAAATAATTCAATTATTACGACAATTTTGTATCGCAAAACTAAAATTCAAACAGTCTGAATAGTGAAGAGCTCCACAACGACGGCTGGTTGAATTGGAATAATTCATCCAAAAGAAGCGATACTTATGAAATATACAGCACCACTTTCATTCCGGCTGAATCAGCCCGGCGTGAACAACACGAACCTTCTGCGCCCTAAACGAGCGCTGAAACCAGCATCCACTATGGCGATCCGATCCCTCATAACGTTATTTCTATCCTGCGGCGCGGCAACCGGCTTTGCGCAGGAAAACGAGATCAATGACATCGGGAATGTCGGTATCGGAACCATCAATCCTTCGCACAAGCTTGAAGTAAAAGGAGACGTAGCCATCGATTCGACCTTATTGGTACGCGATTCCCTGGCTGTGAGCCGCGGCGCGGGTATCGAAGGCGACCTGACCGTAGAAGGCGACGCCTATCTGAAATCAAATGCTGCCGTTACCCGCGATTTCCGCGTAGGCGGATCAACGCAATTGCAGAACACGGCCATTGAAGGTTTCTTGACATTAACAGGAATCGGAACCGCAACTACACTTGGGAACAACCAATTGATCATCCGCGATGTCAACGGAGACGTAAAATCCATTGGTGTAGCGTCTCTGGGCAACGTGCTCTACGGCTTTTCATGCAGTACGGTGAACGGCGTCGTGCAATCGCCCACCTGGACCAACGGCCCGAACAAATTGTTTGTCGCCTGTCCGGAAGTCTTTGTCGGCATCGGAACCGCATCACCGCTCTACAGCCTCGATGTGCGCGGCAGAGGCTATTTTGCTTCGGGACTGCAATTGGGCAACGCAACGGCCTCTGCCAATCCGGCGCTGATTGAAGGCCTGCAGTATTCCACCAACAACGGACCGCTGGTCAGACTTTCGGTAAGTACCAACGGCGTTACGCAGACCCGTTTCCGTGTCGAAAATGATGGAACGGTGTATTGTACGGCCGTTAAGGTGCGTCCAACCGGCGCCATTCCGGATTACGTCTTCCGCCCTACTTACCGCCTGATGCCGCTGGACGAGCTACGCGTGTTCGTGACCGAAAACAGCCACCTGCCGAACGTTCCAAGCGAAGCCGAAATCCTTCGTGACGGCCTTTCGCTGGAAGAAATGCAGCTGCGCCTGCTGGAAAAGATCGAAGAGCTGACTTTGTATGTCCTTCAGCTCGACGACACGAACAAGGCCATGCAACAACAGCAACTCCAGCTGCAAAAAGAGGTCGAAGCACTGAAAACCCCAACACACTAGGCCGGTATGCAATTTCGTAAATACATACTATTGTGCTCGCTGCTCTGGATAGCCTTTGCTTCCCGGGCAGATCACGCCGCCGGCGGCTACTTCGAGTATACGTGTCTGGGGAATAATCAGTACGAGGTCAATTATTACCTGTTGAGGGATTGTGATGGTGTACAGCCAAATGAGAACATCTATATGTACGTATACAATACGTGTGATCAGACCGACTGTTTGCAAGGTGTACTCATGGTTCCCAAAGCGATTCACGAAACGGTTGACTACGGTTGTGGAAACGATTGTCCGGGACAAGGAAATAACCCGGGACTTCAGCTGGCACGCTACACAGCGACCATTACGCTTCCCACGCAATGTGAATCCTGGATTGTTTCCACTTCTATCCAACTGAGAAATGAAGTTGACTATTGCACACCTGTTGCCAATGAGAACTATTACACATATTGTATTATCAACAATACGGACGACATCTGCAATTCGTCGCCGAGAATCTCAGGCATTCCCTTTGCGATAGGATGTGCGGGTCAGAATGGCCGATCGTTGTTTCATGTCACCGATCCTGACGGAACTACACTACAATATTCATTTGTAGCTCCTCAGGCAGGCGGTTGTTCTACACATCAGAACATGGTATTCGAAGGTGGTGCTTCTGTCAACAGACCCTATCCTTCCAGCAGTGATTTCGACCTGGGTAACGACGGCAGTTTTACTTTTCAGCCGAACAACCTTACCGGAAGAAGTTACTTCGCTGTAAGAGTACAGGAATTCAACGCCGCTAATGTACTCATCGCTGAATCCGTATTCGATGGGATGGTCTTCGTCTCCAATGACTGCGAAACAGGTGACGGGATCGACTTTTTCGACTGGAGCGGCACTTCCGGCAATACACTAAGAACGAGCTCGGTAACAGAGCCCTTGTGTGGCACGTTCCATTTGATGCCCAACGACGATAGCGAGTTTATTACAAACGTCACGGTTGAAGCTCCGCATTTCGTCGACTATTCAATCACTTACAATGGTGACGGCTCTGCAACAGTAGACGTCTGTGCGGATTTCCCGGACGAGCTGCTCTGTCAGGAGATCCAGGCATCGATTACGGTAACCGGAACAACCAGTGATGCCAATTGTCTCGCTATTGTAAGTGCAGCAGGTCACAAGGGCTATTACTACCTGATGAAAGAGAAAGGCTTGTATTGTCCCGATAATTTGTTCTTCACCAATCGTAATGCGCAATCCGGTATTCCTATGCCGATGTACGCACAGGCAGAAGAGCGGATTTGGGTTGGCGATAATATGCCGTCGATAGCACCGTCGCAAACAGAAGGTTCGGTGACTGTTGAAAGTGGCACTACTTTAAAGGCGGGAATTGAAATCATTCTTCCATCCTGCGATGCTGGCACAGCCTGCGTAACGCTTAACGGTAACATCGATTTGGTGATCGCGCCAAACAGTTGTAGCAGCGAGTGCCCTCAGGAACCACTTGTATTAAGCGTTCGGGAAGAGTTCAATTGTCACAGTGAAACATTGCAGGCACAAGTAGAGGGCAACGGGCCATTTACTTTTCAATGGATCATTGCTGATGACACCATTCTTTCCTCAAGCTCAGTTCTGAATGTGCATTCAATCGTTTCCGAGTATAATGGAGGGCAAATGCCATACACCTGCAACGTATTTGATGCAGCTGGCAATTCAGGAACTTACAGCGGTGAAATTCTCGGCACAAAAGTGCTGTATAGAGATATTCGCGACAACACTATCTATTTTGACTACGACGATGACCACTTGTTGGAAGACGGCTATTATTATGCCGGAAACCCATATATAGGCACAGATAGTTTCGTCGAAGATGGTCAGACTTATTGGCTGGAAGACAATCCATTCTATGTCTACGACGCAATCAATGAGAACGGCCCGTGGTATGGCGCCAGTTATATGAAGCTGGTTGTATGGAATCGTTGGGGAGAAATTGTCCATTACATTGAGCGCAATCTTGAAGGTGGAACAGACTGGTCCTTCAATCAAGGAGAAATGTACTGGAATGGTTACTGGTGGAACGGCAATGGACAAACCTCTTCCTGTGTTCATCCTGAATCTGAAATGGTGACTTATGAATTATGGGCACGAAACTGCCTTACCCCGGTACACTATGAAGTTTCAGCCATTCCTATCTTCAGTTGCTACAACGAGGTATGGATTCCTGAAGAAACCAAGTCAAGCTATCGTCCTGATGATGAAGTCTGGGCAGAGCATGACGACTCACGTTTTGTTGATCTGGGAACTTCTGCTTCGGCGAATGGCAATATTCAATGTTATCCGAATCCTACGACTAAAAGCGTAATGCTCAAAAGCGATCAATCTCTACTGCAGCATATCGCTATCATAGACATCAATGGAAAAGTTGTACTGACTTTGAATCCCAACGCTAATTCTATTGAGATAAATCTGTCGGATTTGGAGGGTGGCATCTATACCCTTCACTTAACGACAAGCGAAGGAGAGGAACGCATTAAATTGATTAAACACTAACAGATGACAGGTAGCAGGGGCATTATCACGACTTTTTTATTGGGATTTTTGCCCCCGCTCGTCTCTGCTCAAAATATGGTTCCTAATCCCGGATTTGAACAAATGAACGACTGCAATGTTGATATTATGGATCATCCGATTGAAGGATTCATAGCTGATTGGTTCACTTTTAATTATTCTGAAAATACCGTTGATGTATTACATATGTGTTTGCCAATCCCCGAACTTCAGCCACCCAATACCATCCGCGGATACTCCTACCCTCACTCCGGGGAAGGCATGATAGGTCTTTGCTATGCACAGGAATCGAATTATCGCGAAGTAGCAAGTGTTCAACTCGTTCAACCGCTGGTTAAGGATAGTGCTTATTGCGTCTCCTTTTGGGTGAAAAATTCACGCATCGAAAATATGCTGTACTGGGCTAAGCCGTTAGGGGTTTATTTCACGGATGCCGAGATAACAGCAAGCGAGATTTCAATTGCCGGTCCTCACGTATCATCCGGAGAACAGCTGTTGAGTGAAAACGAATGGGTAGAAATTTCAGGTTACTACATTGCACAAGGATCGGAACAATATCTTAACATTGGGTTCTTCGGACAAAACATTACCAAATATCAAAACATGCCGTATGAGCCGGGCGGAAGCAAAGTACCATTCTATTTCTTCGACGACGTCTCCCTCACGCCCTGCAACAAAGATTCCCTGCTTGCCGTGGTGCTCGAGCTGCCGAATGTTTTCACGCCCAATGGCGACACGGTCAATGCTGTTTACCGCGTTCAGTACCATAATCTTTCGAGCCTGAACATGCAGGTATTTAACCGCTGGGGCAACCTCGTGCGAGAGTACGACGGGCTGGTCGAAAGCTGGGACGGGCGCGATCAAAACGGCACCGATGTTCCCGAAGGCGTGTACTTTATCAAAGCCGTGGCCGAAAGCCGGTTCGGCGAAACGTTTTCAAGACAACAATTCATTCATCTATTCAAGTAATAACTATGAGACTAATAACACCATTCGCGCTTTTGTCGCTTACCGCGATTGCGTTCGGTCAGGATGAAACCGGCAAATTTCAGCTGGGCGTTCATTTCTCGCCTGAAGTTGCTTATCGTACCTTTTTGGTAACCGGAAAAGGCTTTCATGGCGAAAATCATGGCAACGATCGACCGCGATTCGGTTATACGACGGGCGCTACCGCGACCTATAGTTGCAATAACTGGCTCGAGCTCGAAACAGGCGTTTTCTATTCATTGAAAGGCTTCCTGACACCCGACCAACGCTATATTGGAGTACGACGCGGATTTTTGGGCGGCCCGATTGGTCATGGCGACATCGTTTTACGGGACCATGTTGATTACGATTTCCGCTTTCATTACCTGGAAATTCCGCTCAGAGCAAACGGTTTGTTCGGCCAGAGAAAATGGAAGCTGCTGACCAGCCTTTCCGTCACCGGAGGTTATCTCGTGGGGCAGCAAACCACGATTGATTTCCCGAAAGACGACTGGCCTGACACCCAAAACGTCGGCACCGATAATTACCACCGCTTCCTGATGTCCGCCGAAGCTGCGGTTGGCGTGCATTATAGCCTGAACGATCGTTTTGCACTTCGCATGGCCCCAACGTTCCGTTTGGGAATCAACAATATCAGCAAACCGTATTTCTTTGGATTCAGTCCGTGGAACGCAGGAGTTCAATTCAGTTGTTATTACCGGTTTTGATCAGCTTTAGACACAAAGCCGTACCTTCGCAAAAAAAGAATCTATGCGCAGCGCCATCTTTATCCTGTTCCTTTTCTGCATTCAAACCGCTTTTTCGCAGGAACCTCCTGCCAAGTATAAAAATGTATGGAACAAGTTCAATGAAGATCCGACAAGCGAATCCCTGCAAAAAGAATTGAAGCAACTGCGGAAGCAAAATCCAAACGACCCATGGATTTTCTGGATTTCCGGTCTAAGCGTTGATACGCCGTACAGCACTGAGGAAGCAGCTGGATTTTATAAACAGGCCATTGCCGCCGATTCTACTTTTCCACACGCTTACTATAACCTCGCCGCGCTAAGTCAAGACACTACCGAGGCTGGCATTCGGGAAACCATTGAGTTGTATACAAAAGCTGTTGCCTACGACAACAATCATGGATTTGCTTATTATGCACGAGCTGAAGCTTATTTCTCACTTGGTGAATACGAACTGGCAGTGGCCGATTTAAGAAGAGCGTGTAAATCTCCCGATTTTGACATAGAATCTGCCGATCGTCTCGAACTGGAAATTCTCTGGAAACAAGGAAAAAAAGAGGAGGCGTTTGCCTTTGTCCGTAAAACGAATTTTACAGACTCAATGTGGCCTTTATTCGATGAGCTGCTGGGAGACATTTATGTTGAAATGGGCGATCACGCAAATGCATGTATTTGGTACCGTGGAGCAGCAGATGTGTATGAATTCGTTGGCGAAGATGCCCCAGCGAATATCGTTGCAAAATTGAAAGGCTGCAACTAATGTCTTTCCTCCAGCACCTTTCATCCCATAAGACCAGGTTCACAGCCACCAACAGCGCGTATTCAGATCAAACGAAAAAATCAGCCGTCTTTGGAATTCGAGGCGGAATGGTTTGCCCATAAATGGTTTTCCAACAGAAGATTCATCGGCATCGAAGATTTTAATAGTTGAGACCCGCGAATACCGTAACCACCGCTTCTTGCAACTTCCAACTCAAAAACTCTTCAACTCAAAAACTCTTCAACTCACCAACTCACCAACTAAACAACTTCCAACTTCCAACTACACGCTGAACCTTTTCCCCACGTCTGAGTAATACTGTCGAACCTTAGGACAGGTGCACCGGTTCTTTTTAAAACC
Organism: Flavobacteriales bacterium UBA5871; assembly: GCA_002432085.1. Lineage (GTDB taxonomy): Bacteria > Bacteroidota > Bacteroidia > Flavobacteriales_D > Crocinitomicaceae > Fluviicola. Next base: position 6,458 of record DJFN01000037.1, on the reverse strand, counting down.
AACGTGAATATGAAATTGATTTTTGCCCTTTTGTGCGTGGTCGCTACGGCCGTTTGTTATGCCCAAAAACCCGAGCCCGTTTACGGATTCGCCAAAGAACAGCGCGAAGAAAGCTGGTACCTGACGCAGCTGAAATTATGGAAAGTCGAGGTCGACAAAGACAAAACGAACGGCGACGCCTGGTACAATTACTACCGCTCCGCCCGTGCATTGCGAAACCTCCACAACGGCACCAACCACGAAAAATTCAAGGAATACCGCGATCTGGCAGAAAAGATCTCCGATGATCTCTACGCAGCCCTTCCGGAATCGTTCGAAGCCAATCACATCAAATGGGCCGAAGGCGGAAATGAAACCAATCTCTTTCCTTACCTGAAAAAAGCCTATGAGATCAATCCGGCCGATCCGCGCACGTATGAAGATCTGGCGACGTATTACGAGATCCAGCGCAATCAGAAGGAATACGAAAACGCCTGCAAGCTCATGCACCAGTCCAACGTCATCAATCCGGCGATCGTGAACTGGGGCTACAATCTGCTGGCCGAAGCAGACCCGAATGCAATCATTTTTACCGCTGGCGACAACGACACTTACTCAGCATGGATCGTACAGGAAGCCAAAAATTTCCGGAAAGACGTGCGCATCATCAACCTTTCGCTGATCATGATCGACGATTATCGCAATGCCGTTCTGAAAGAGCTCGGACTGCCTCCACTCGACCTCAAAGACGCGTGGGGCGAGAATTACAAAGCGAACCAGGAAAAGATCGTCGCGCATTTCATCGCCAACAGCAGCAAACATCCGGTTTACGTGGCCGTTTCAGCTATCCAGACGATCAGCGATAAGTGGTCGGCACAGCTGTATCTTACCGGCCTTTCGTACAAATATTCCACGGAGGCGTTCGACAATACGTCGGTGATCCTGCGCAACTACGAACACCGCTACCTGCTCGATTATCTTGAAATGATCTTCTTCGCTTCGATCGGTGAAAAAATGGCCGATCACCTCAATGGCTGCTACCTGCCTTCCATGCTGAAGCTTTACCAGCATTACAAAGACAGCGAGCAACCGGCGAAAATGCAGGAATACGAGCGCCTGCTGCTCACGATCAGCAAAAAATCCGGTCAGGAAAGCGAAGTTTCGGCTATTCTTGACAAGAAATAACAGCAAAACCTTGAGCTTGTTTCGTAACAACATAGCGCAGTACAGCGACGAGCGTTTGATGGTCGAAGTGATCGACCATCATTCGCATGCTGCGCTCACGGAACTGCACAAACGCTACAGCCGGAAGCTGCTCGGTTATTTCATCAAAATGCTGCAGGACCACGAGCTGGCGAATGATTTCGTACAGGAGCTGTTCCTGCGTCTGCTCGAGAAAAAGCACCTCTATGATCCCGAAAAGAAATTCTACACGTGGGTGTTCACCATCGCGTCGAATATGTGCAAAACGGCTTACCGTCGCAGCCCGATGCAATCCCTTTCCGACGACGGATTCGAGCTGCGCGACCGCACGTCGGTCAACGAAGACCTCGCCGAAAAGGAACGCTTTCACGAGCTGTTGAAACACAGCCTCGATCTGCTCGAGCATCCGCACAAAACCGCTTTCGTGCTGCGCTACATGGAACAATTCAGCCTGAACGAGATCGCCGAGATCACGGAAACATCGCTCGGTACTGTGAAATCACGCCTGTTTTACGCTACGAAGAAAATGACCGAGCACCTGAAAGCTTATGACCCGAAATACGAAACCACCCTGTTTAAATTGAATTGATATGGACAAGCACCTCAATAACGCCGAAGAACGCCTGTTCGAACTGCTGGAAAGCACCGATTTCGATCAGCTCAGCAAAGAAGACCGTGCCTTTGTGGAACAGCACCTGTCGCGCGGTGACTACGAATTGCAGCGCCGCATGATCACCGAAGCCGAACACGCTTTTCCCGCTCCGCCACTCGCAAAACCGCTGAAATTTGCCCCGGTTCGCTTGATGGGAAGAAGCATTCCGCTTTACCAGGCAATACTGTCCGTAGCAGCAACGATCGCGCTTTTCCTCTTCCTGTGGCCCGAAACATCACAGCCGAACGAGCAGCCTCAATCAAACCCGCAGCAATTGGTAAGCGCCGACACCGTCATTCAAACGAAAATCGTTACCGACACGGTGATCCGTTACATCGAGCGCGAAATCATCCGGAACAACACGGCAGCAGCAAATCCGCCGGAAACGGTCATCGATGCCGCACCGATGCGCGTCTGGGAAGCCGGAGCGATCGAACTGCCGGCCATCACCGAGGAATTGGTGAAAACAAAAGGAAGCTCCTTGCAGGAAGACACGGCGTCGAAGACGATTCTGAATGGGATTTATGTGGCGCGGGCGTCTTGAGAATTAATCCTACAGTTTAACTCCTATAATCGCAAAAGCATTCGGTAGAACGGACTTTCGAACAGCATCTGGTACATTTCCTCTTCGGACAGCTCTTTTCTGTAAGGCTCACCAAATTCGACCGGTATTTTTGTTCCGTGGAACCGGATGGTATATTCGTAGCGCACCCAATAATCTCTTTTATCGACCTTCGTTTTGACCTTCCGGAATGATTTTCGTGCTTCGCGAAGCAGCTTTTCCTTGTTGCCGTTTTCGCGGTACCAGGCTTNNGCAACGCTTGTTTGAGCAACATTTTTTCGGCTTCCGTCTCCCGCCCCTGCTTCAGGTAAATCTCAGCGTAACGCTCGTTCAGATTTGCCCTGTTGGACTCATGTGCATTTCCACAGAAGCTGCGGAAGCGATAAGTTTTGTCCGAAAGCTCGAGGTAATAAAGCGAGCTGTCGTAATCTTCCCGCTCGAAATAAATACTGGAAAGCAGCTGTGCGCAGCTGTGGTTGAAATTACTGTAGGGATTGTTCATGATATTTCCTTCGTAATTGACTTTTTCTTCTACGCCGTGTTCGAGCATTCGTTTCAGTACGGTTGCCGCTTTAGGCAGGTCTTTCAGCTCGTAATAAGACAAACCAAGATTGAATTCCGCCTCCGCATAGTTTTCGTAGAACGAACAGCTGTCGACGATGTACTGAAAAGAAATTGCGGCGTTGGCAAAATCCTCCTTATCAAAGCTGACGATCCCTTCCGCGAAGTAATCGGAAGGCATTTTCTGGCCCAGCGCATGTCCGGATAAAACAGTCAGTCCGAAGATCAATAATGCCTTTCTCATCACAGCTTCAAGTTGAATTGGTACAAAGACAGGTCTTTTATACCGTAAAACACAAAATTCCCGTTGGAGAAAAACGACGTTCCGTACAATTTCGCAACAGATCCCGCAACAGGATATACGCGATTGTTGGCGATCACTTCACATCCTCCGTTCGGTCGCTGAATGACCAGGTAATAGGTTTCCTCGTCGATGTAACCCGTCACGGACTGGTTGTCGCCGAAGTCGGTGCTGAACTGACCGCTTCGCTGAAACGGCTGTATGGGTTCGGAGAGCACGCCATTCCATAGGATCCAGGCTTTATCCCNNCTGATCTTGATATATGTCCAGTCGTGTTCCCGGTCGATCGGAAACTGCTTTCGCTCTTCCTGAAAGATCAGCCTCGAATCCATGATCTCCACTTCTTTACGGGCTCCCGCAAGCAGCAACACCGAATCGCGGTAGATATACGTCGAGTCGGTGGTCGTATAAGCCGCAATGGTCACGCCATCGGTATTCAGGTAAAGGATCTGTGGCCGCACATTGAACCGCGTGATCGGCTCTTTCGACTCCACGCCGTTGATCCATTTGTACAGGTAATAGTTCTTTTGGCCCACGAAAGAGATGTGTCCTTTGCTGTTGACCACGGGCTTGTATATCTCGTCGTAGCCAAGGTCGTAAGTTCTGCCGTTCGCCCCCATTGTCCAGCCGGTTTCCTTGTTTTTCACCAGGATCAGGTGGTTTTCTTTATCCCGAACGGAAACGCAGCCGATGGTTCCCGTAAAAGCGTATAACTGACCGTTGATGAGTTGTTTTTCAGTTTCCGCCGGATAGCTGACATAATAATAGCCGCCATGGTTCCAGATACGCTTGGTGGATAGGTACACATTTCCCATCTGCACCGGCGGCTGATTGTTATAATGGACCTGTCTCGGGTAAATGAAATCGTCGCCATCGGGAATTTTGTAAGTCTTGACGTAGGCATAGCTCCCGTCGTCATTGATCAACAGTCCGCCGATGTGATTCTCGCAGGTGTCGACTTTCTTGCCGTCCAGGTACAAGGTATAGATATCGTCGCGCTCGATTGCTAGTAGAATATGGCCATTGTTGCTCACGGCTCCCCAATCGAGGCCTTCGAAACGGGTTTTCTGTGCGCCGGCATTGTAGGTCTTCTTCCCGTTAATGAGCACATAAGAAGAAATGGTATCCAGCGAAAAGTAGGGCTTGCCATTGGAATAAATGCGGATGCTGTCTCCACCGTAAAAGCACGCCAGCTCATGCAGCCTGTTCGGCGAATGCGGACTTCTGAAATACGACCAGTTTTCAGCTTTCGTTGGCCCGTAAATTAAGGGAAGATCATTACTCACATAGTAACTCAGATCCGGATTGGTCTTGTCCGAATGACTCGACATCCCGCCAGCTGCCCACCCGCTAATTGGAATGCGTTTCAATCCATTGGTGATGATATAGCGGCTATCGCTGATCGTTGCATCGAACACATAATTGCCCTTATCGCTGAAGTTAATGAAACCATTGTTCAAGAACAGCGANNCCTGCTGCGCAAAGGTGTTTTGTGTGAAGAGAAGAAGGCAGGATAGGAAGTATTTCATGGAGTTGATGTGATCGTTGGAATGATGCAACTAAATATACACAAAACAAAAAACCCTCCTCATTTCTGAGAAGGGTTTCAATTACCATCTAACAGCTGCGGTCTGGACGGGACTCGAACCCGCGACCCCGTGCGTGACAGGCACGTATTCTAACCAACTGAACTACCAAACCAATTTTCTTCGTGACCGGCCAGCGACAGCTGACTTCAGAAATTGTGTATCGTTGTGTTAGATGGGCGGCTTTTCGTTAAAAGCGTGTGCAAATCTACGCCAAATATTCGATTCTACAAGAGTTCGACGAAAAAAATCCGAAAAAAGTTGTTGCCAAGAGCCCTGACAGCGTGACTTTCAGTGGTTTTGACTTTGTTTTTTCTAAGAACGGAATTCAAGCCACAGCCGGAATCTTCCATAAACACGCTTTTGTCCTTCTATTTCCAAAAAAGACTAAATAATATTTACCATGGTAAATATTTAATTCTTTTGTGTATCTTTGTGTTGTAAATTGTTTTATACAAAACCCCACAAAGATGAAAACAACAGTTCACCGATCCGACACAAGGGGCTTTGCCGATCACGGCTGGCTCAAGGCGAAGCATTCGTTCAGCTTTGCCAGTTATTACGATCCCGAGCGCGTTCATTTTGGCGCCCTTCGCGTGCTGAACGACGATATCGTTGCTCCGGGCATGGGATTCGGTATGCATCCGCACGATAACATGGAAATCATCACCATACCGCTGGAAGGATCGCTGGCCCACAAAGATTCCATGGGCAACAGCTCCGTTATCAAAGCAGGCGAAATTCAGGTCATGAGCGCCGGAACCGGCATAATGCATTCGGAATTCAATCCTTCGGACACCGAGCAGATCAACCTGCTTCAGATCTGGCTGTTCCCGAACAAACGCAGCGTTGAGCCGCGCTACGATCAGCAGCTCCTCGATAAAACACCGATGCGCAACGCGTGGTCGCAGATCCTCTCCCCTAACCAGGATGATGACGGCGTCTGGATCCACCAGGACGCATGGTTTTACCTCGGTGAGTTCGAAGCCGGCAAGACGTCGTATTACAACCTCAAAAGCGCTGAAAACGGCTTGTACGTCTTCGTCATCGAAGGAACAGTCGAAGTGGCCGGACAAACGCTTAACAAGCGCGACGGCATGGGCATCTGGGCAACGACCGAAACAGACCTTATCGACTTTTCCTTCCTCGAAGGAAGCAAGGTCCTGCTGATGGAAGTACCGATGAATGTTTAAGCGAACACAGCACCCCTGAATAAAAAATGCCCCCGGAAAAACCGGGGGCATTTTCATTGAATCGTATTGCGATTTAGTTCTTCACAACCCGCTCCATAGCCGAACCGTTAGCGGTGCGGATGCGCAGGAAGTAAATACCTGTTTCGTATGCAGACAGATCCACTTTACCGCCGTTAGCGATAACTGTTTCACTCAGCAGTTTGCCTTGTGCGTCTACAACCTGGATGTTCGCCTCAACAGCCGACATGGTAACGGTTACGTTATCACGAGTCGGGTTCGGGAACACCGCGATGGAAGCGTCGATCAGCTCATCGAGAGCCAGGTAATCGATCTCAACGCAGTCGGATGTATCAGAGCAGTCAGAAGCGTTCGTTACCACAACAGCGTAGTTGCCGTTAGCAGTTGCCGTGAATGTCTGAGA
>DJFN01000173.1 GCA_002432085.1 Flavobacteriales bacterium UBA5871 | reverse complement strand
CATCAGATCGGGCGTGAACTGGATACGATTGAACGACAGGCCGAGTGTTTGCGCAATGGTATTCACCAGCAACGTTTTGGCCAATCCCGGAACACCGACGAGCAGACAGTGTCCGCGCGAAAAAATGGAAATCAGCACCTGATCGACGACTTCGTCCTGGCCAACGATCACCTGGTGGATTTCGTTCTTTAATGCTTTATAATCGGTTACGAGTTGTTCAATAGCTGCTACGTCTGACATGGCGTTCAAATAGTTTTGGCGTGGTTTAAGTTAAGGTACCCAGACATTCTGAAACGGACAATTTTTATAGGCCTCGTCGATGCGGATATAAGCGGTCGAGATACGGGATTTGGTCCAGTCGAGAATGGCTTGCTGTTTCTTTTCGTTTTCAGCCGCGGTGCGAATGAGCACGTAATCGTCTTTCAGGTTGGCCTGGTGCGGTTGTGTGCGGTCCATCAGCCGAACGATGCGCAATCCCTGTTTGCGCTCGATGAAATCGCCGTAGAATCCCGGTGCCGTGATCTCGCCTTTTTCGAGGTTGTCGGTCAGCTGGAACATTTGCGGATCGACCTGGTTTACGTCTTCCACATCCCACATTTGCTCGCCGGTGATCGGGTTCGTGATGATTCCTTTGTTCTCTTTCGTGTTCGGATCGTTGGAATACTTCTTCACGGCATCGTCCCACGTAATCTTATTCGCACGCAGCTCTTCGTAGCATCGTGAAAGACGTTCGCTGGCCGCTGCGAGGCTGTCGGTACTGAATTCCGGAATAATGAGGATGTGAAGGCACACGTAATCATCGCCGCGCTTTTGCAGCAGCTTCATGATGTGAAAGCCGAATTCGGTTTCGAACACCTCGCTCACTTCGCCTTCTTTGAGACTGTAAGCGGTTGCTTCGAACGGTTTCACCATCATACCGCGTGTGGCTTCGATCTTTCCACCCTGCTGTCCGCTTCCCGGGTCCATGGAATGGATACGCGCCTGTGTTTCGAAGCTTTTGCCGTTCACCACGATATCGGTGCGGATATCTTCGAGACGTTTGCGGGCGAGCTGCTTATCGGTTTTGGTAATGGCCGGGAAGATCACGATCTGCTGGAACGCCAGCTGTGTATTGATAAACGGAAGACTGTCCTTCGGCTGTTTGTTGTAGAAAGCTTCCACTTCGCGAGGCGAAACCGAAATGTCTCTGGTGATGTTGCGCTCGACTTCCTGGGCCTGCATCCGTTTTTTGATCATCGCGCGGAATTCCTCCTTGAACTGAGTACGGGTTTTGCCGTAGTATTCCTCGATGGTCATCGGCTTGCCGTCTTCCGTTTTAAAGTTTTTCATTTTGGCTTCGATCTGACGGAGACGGTTTTCCATATCGGCATCGACCTGCTCGTCGCTGATCACGATACTGTCGAGCTCGGCCTGGTTCACCAGCAGGCTTTGGTACATCAGCTCTTCGAGGTACAGGCATTCGTCTTTCGATGTAGTGGTTACGCCGGCTTGCGCAGCCTCTATCTTCATCCCTTCGATGTCTGAAAGCAGGATGATGTTATCGCCGACCTGTGCGATCACTTTGTCGATGACTTTAGGCTGGCCGAAGCAGCACAACGTGGTGAAAACCACACAAAAGCTGCTGAAAAGGGTTTTTATCATGAACGTATTGCTTACGTGAGTATTTGAACCTGCTAAATTCGCGTTCTTTTTCGACATGTAAAACAGCAGAGGGGTACAATTATTGTGTTTTTCACCACAAACCTGCCTGTCNNTGTCGGCAGACAGGGGAGCAAAGATCTTTTTGACGCACATGCCCAAAAAAGGGAGTAAGTCCTATTCCCGACTCAGCTCACCCGAACGCCAGGCATTCAGGAAAGTTGCCCAGGCGAATGGGTTCATCAGGTTATTCACCGGCGATTGCCCCATGGTATACAGCTTGGTGTTCTGCTGGTTCATGGCGTAATTGAACGAAAGCGACGGATCGGTGGAAACGCGGGCTGCGATAAACGCGAGGCTTTCACCCGAAAGCTGTTTCTGGGCGCGGCGGATCGCATCGTCGTACGGATCCATTTCCACGAAAGCTTTGGCGAATGCTTCACGCGACGGCCACGGGTAAACGATGATTTCCGGAAGGAAATTGATCGTATCGGGCTGCATCATGTGAATGATCGAATAACGCGCATCTCTTAAGGTGTCGGGAACGATAAAGCTCGACGATTCATAACCGAGATAAGTAAACAGAATAGTATCGCCGGGCTGCACCACCATGGAAAAGAAGCCGAAGTAATCCGAGATCGTTCCGCGGGCCACCGTTTTATCGAAGATCGTGGCGTAAGGCATTTGCTCGAGACTGTCGGACGAAACCACCACTCCCGAAAGCTGGATCAGGTGTTTTTCTTCCGGATCTTCCTGCGCAACGGCGGTGAAGATACAGCACCCTACAAGAACCAGCGAATATAGAAATTTGAACATAGCGCGAAATATCAATCAATGTTACGGGTTTCCACCCGGATAGCCTATGAACGCGGTTAGTTTAACAATATTTTATTTCGGTTCGATTGGTCTCCCCCTTTGGAGGGGGACCAAGGGGGAGGANNTTAATCCTCCCTCAAGGGAGGAAAAAGAACCGCTTCCTTATTATCATGAAATTTACATTATTCGTTTCTCGTGTCGATTGAAATACTTACTTTTGCACGAATTTATAGCAAACATAAGTTCACCAATGGCATTGTCCAGTCTTCATTCAGTCAGAGAAGGTCTCACCTACGACGACGTACTTCTCGTTCCAGCATTCTCCCAGGTTCTTCCCCGCGATGTTCAGTTAAAAAGCCGCATCACCCGTAACATTGAAGTCAATACGCCTATCGTGTCGGCAGCAATGGANNCCGTGACAGAGGCCAACCTCGCCATTGCCCTTGCTCAGCAGGGCGGTATCGGCGTGATCCACAAAAATATGACCATTGCCGACCAGGCATTGCAGGTGCGTAAAGTGAAGCGTTCCGAAAGCGGTATGATCCTAGATCCGGTGACGCTTTCCGAAGACGCGATCGTTCACGATGCACTCGTGCTGATGAAGGAAAACAAGATCGGCGGCATTCCGGTGATCGACAGCGAGCGCCGATTGAAAGGCATTATTACCANNCCAACCGCGACCTGCGTTTCGAAAAGAACGAAAGCCGCCCGGTACGCGAAGTAATGACGTCGGGCAACCTGATCACGACTTCCGATGGGACCAGCCTGACGAAGGCCGAAGAGATCCTCCAGGAGAAAAAGATTGAAAAACTGCCGGTAGTAGATGCCGATAACAAGCTGATCGGTTTGATCACTTACCGCGATATCATTAAAGTAAAAACCCACCCGAATTCCTGCAAAGACCAATACGGTCGTCTGCGTGTAGCGGCGGCTGTCGGTGTTACACACGACACGCTGGAACGCGTAACGGCGCTGGTGGAAGCCGGTGTGGATGCGATCGTGATCGACACGGCCCACGGACATACGGAAGGCGTGGTAGCGAAACTGAAAGAAGTAAAACAACAGTTCCCGAAGCTTGACGTGATCGTTGGAAACATCGCGACGGCTGAAGCTGCGAAATACCTTGTAAATGCCGGAGCAGATGCTGTGAAAGTCGGAATCGGTCCGGGATCGATCTGTACGACACGTATCATTGCCGGCGTGGGCGTTCCGCAATTGACGGCCGTGAACGACGTAGCGCTTGCGCTCGAAGGAACGGGTGTTCCGGTAATCGCCGACGGTGGTATCCGTTACACAGGCGATATCGTTAAAGCGATCGCTGCCGGTGCGGATGTAGTCATGATCGGTTCCATGTTTGCCGGCGTGGAAGAATCACCGGGCGAGACGATCATTTACGAAGGACGTAAGTTCAAATCCTACCGTGGAATGGGTTCGCTCGAAGCGATGCAGAAAGGTTCCAAAGACCGTTACTTCCAGGATGTGGAANNTTCCAGGATGCGGAAGACGATATCAAAAAGCTCGTTCCTGAAGGAATTTCGGGCCGTGTTCCTTACAAAGGAAACCTTGTTGAGGTCGTTTACCAGATCGTAGGCGGTCTGCGTGCCGGAATGGGCTACTGCGGTGCCGGAACGATAGCCAAGCTGAAAGGTGCCGAATTCGTTCGCATCACTTCTGCCGGTATGCGCGAGTCGCACCCGCACGATGTGACCATCACCCGTGAAGCGCCGAATTACAGTCTGAAATAAATTAAAG
>DJFN01000042.1 GCA_002432085.1 Flavobacteriales bacterium UBA5871 | reverse complement strand
CGTTCGGGATCGGTCAGAACGAAGCGCTCAACGGAATCGGGTACGGCGACGGCATTGCGGACAACGAGCGTTTCGGGATGCGGCGTTTCCTGTATTACATCAACACGGGCGGCGGAGCGAACCCGAGCCAGACGGACCCCGTCAGCGCTTCGGATTACTACAACTTCCTGCGCGGCCGCTGGAAAGACAATTCGCCGTTCTACTATGGTGGAAGCGGGCACATGTCCGATCCGAATGCCGATATCAATACACCGTGCGACTTCATGTTTCCCGGCGATACCGATCCGCAGGGGTGGGGAACAGGCGGGATTCCGCAGCCTGTCTGGACGGAACAAACGGCCAACAACTTTCCCTATGACCGTCGCTTTTTGCAATCGGCCGGCCCGTTTGTGTTGAAACCGGGCGCTGTGAACAACATTACCGTAGGTGTCGTTTGGGCACGCTCGAGTGCCGGCGATCCTTTTGCTTCGGTTGAAGTATTGCGCCGTGCCGACGATAAAGCCCAGGCCCTTTTTGAAAACTGTTTCCGTGTTCTGGATGGTCCGCACGCGCCTCAGCTGACCATTCAGGAGCTGGAAAACGAGCTCATTCTGACGTTATCGAATCCGATCGCTTCCAACAACGCCGGCGAGCAATACACGGAATTCGATCCGTTTATCGTTGCGGAAGATCCCGACGCCGATAAATTCTACCGTTTCCAGGGCTACCTGATCTACCAGATGAAAGCGGCCGATGCGTCCGTTTCCGACCTCGAAGATCCGAGCAAGGCCCGTCTGGTGGCACAATGCGATATCAAGGACAACGTGAAGCGGCTGATCAACTTTGAATTCGACGAAGAGCTGGGCGTTTCCACACCGGTAGAAAAAGTGGATGGCGAAAACAAAGGCATTCGTCATTCGTTCCGCATCACCGAAGATGCTTTTGCAACCGGCGATCGCACGCTGGTGAACTTCAAACAGTATTATTACATCGCGATCGCATACGCCTACAACAATTACAAGGAATACGATCCGAGCGATCCGACGTTGATCGACGGACAGAAAAAACCGTTCCTCGGAAGCCGGAAAGCGGCCATCGGAGAAGTGAAAACGGTGCGCGGCATTCCGCATCATCCGGCGCCGGAAGCAATGGGAACGGCCCATTTCGCCGATTACGGCTTCCAGCCGTCCATTACCCGATTGGATGGTCGCGGTAACGGNNTGCTCTTTACCGACATTACGGCACAAAGCGAACAAAGTCTCTTGTTGCAGGGAACGCTGCCGGAGCTCACTTTCAAACCGTCGGCCGGACCGATCAACGTGAAAGTGATCGATCCGCTGAACGTTGCTTCCGGCTATTTCGAGTGCAAATTCACACAACACGCTTCCGGAATTGTCGATTCATCCGATTGGGTGGTTTACCGTTACGATGAGCGCAATGGCGACTTGCTGGATTCGGTGGCATCTGAGAATACCATTTCGGTCAACAACGAGCAGCTCATTCCATTGTGGGGCATATCCGTGCAGATCCAGCAGCAATCTTATTACGATGTCGGCATTTCGACGCCCGAATACAAACTCTTTGCAGATCCGATCGGTGCAACCATGGAATTTGCCGATTCGAGTTATCAATGGCTCGGTTTCATACAGGACAGCGATGAGTCCGATCCGCGCAACTGGATCCGTTCGGGTATTTTCGATCCGACCGCTTCCTCACCAACCGATGAGTTCTTTACAGACGGCTGTTATCCCGACCGAATGAACATCGATCCGGACCAACGCTACGAAAAACTACTGGGAGGCGGTATTACACATGGCTCGCTCGTGGGCGTTACCTGTGATTACATGCCGGTGATCGAGCCGCAGGGAATGAGCTTCATCGGACCGGCTCGCGCGGAAGGAACGATCGCACGTGCTTCCGGAATCGATATCGTGATCACATCGGACCGCTCCAAATGGACGCGTTGTGCGGTAGTGGAATTGTGTCCGTACCAGGACCTGGCGATCGGCAATGCCAAACCCGGAACGCTGCGCCGGAGTTTAAGTGTTAACCAGGACGGCAATCCGGACGGTTCCGGAACAATGGGCATGGGCTGGTTCCCGGGCTATGCCATCGATGTGGAATCCGGTCACCGTCTACACATGGCTTTCGGCGAAAATTCCTATATGACCAGCGGCAACGGCGGCGACATGATCTGGAATCCGACTTCTGAAATTTTCAGTGAAACAGGCGTTCCGGTGATGGGAGGCTTGCACGCCGTATATGTCTTCGGAGTTGGAATCGACGGAACGCCTTGTCCGTATTACGATGGTTTGAATACATGGGTATACGACCGTTACCTCGAAGAAACGAATCTCAGCTACCGCCAGCTGTATACCAACCTCATGTGGGTCATGTATCCGTTGCTGAAGGAAAGCCAGACGCTGCTTTCTTCCGATGTGCGACTGAAAGTGCGCCTGAACACCGAATACCAGGTTTACAACGCAACGAACAGCAACGGCGGTTATCCGCATTACGGCTGGTCAATGGACCCTTATCGAACCGATCGTGAAAATCAGGATGCAGCGGTTTCCGTGCTCGATCTGATCAACATCGTGCCGAATCCGTATTACGCTTATTCGGAATACGAGCGCAACAAGGTCGATACGCGGATCAAGATCACCAACCTGCCGGAAAAATGTACGGTGAGCATCTACAATGTTTCAGGAAAGCTGATCAATCAGTTCAAGAAAGACAGTCCGCAAACCTATCTCGACTGGAATCTGACGAACAGGGCCGGCATTCCGGTGGCGTCGGGCGTTTACCTGGTACACGTGGATATTCCGGGTGTTGGAGAAGTGGTCCGCAAGGCGTTTCTTTCGATGCGTGTTCCGGATCTCGAAGGATTTTAGATTCATCCTCCCCCTTTTCCCGGCACTAACGCTTGGTCTTCGAAAGCAAATGCTTTCTCTCGGGGAGATTGTTGTTACTCCAAAAACAGCAACAGGAACACGATCCCGATGATGAGCAGGAGCAGAAAGAGCTTCGGATCTTTGTAAAGCGGCTTTTTCGGACGTTTTGCGATGCGGTCGTACTGATGGGAAACGCTCGCAAAGTCCTTGTAACGGGCCAGTTGCTCCCGGGTAGGTTCCTGGGGCTTAGATTCCGTATTTAATTTGAACTTTCTCATAGCGTTTCTTTCCATTGAAGCCTGATTTTCTCAAGGAGACGGTACAGGCGCATTTTTGCATTTGCTTCCGTTATACTGTAAATATCGGCAATTTCCTTGAAGCTCATGTTCTGGAAAAACCGTAATTCGATGAGGTCCAGGTGTGATTCTTCGAGGTTATTGATCACATTGATCAGCTGTTCGAGGTCCTGCTGCGTAAAACCGGTTTCGCCGGATTCTTCGAGAAGGCCGGAAAGCTGGCGCTCGTTGATCTCCACGAAATAGTTGCGCTGCTGCGAGCGGAAGAACATATTCACTTCGTTCTGAGCGATGCGGTAAAGCCACGCGCTGAAAGGCAATCCGCGGTCTTCATACTTGCTGATGTTGGCCATCGCTTTGATGAAGGTGTGCTGAGTGAGATCGCCCGAAGCCGCTTCGTCGCCGCCGAGTCGCTTGAAGATAAACCGGTAAATCTGCTCGAAATAAGCTTCGTACAACGGACCGGAATGCCGGTTATCCCGTTGCGCCATCCGGATCTGGTCGGCCTCGTTTGCAGCTGTTTTTCGTCGGTTAAACAATGTGATCTTTTAGAAGAAATGCTTCGCCGCGTAAAAGTAACAACACAATTGAATTAATAATACTGAAATGCTCTCTCGGTGATAGTTGGCGATTGACCGTTGTAAGAGTTGTAGCTTCTGATCCAGTTTCCGGCTGCGTCATAATCGTAGCGCCAGGTTTGCCGAACGACGACTTCATCGTTTTTGTATTCAAGGGTTTCGGTCGTCAATCCTTTTTCGTTGTTGCGACTGACGGTCTTTGACTCGCTCTGCGGATTTCGCTGAACGGTTTCGGTGTTGACGCCGTTTTGATCATACATATACTCCGTTTCACTGATGAGCTGATCGTTGCTATACTGGGATAATTTAGTCAGCTTGTTCTTTTCGTTGTAAACGTATTTCGTAGTCTGAACGGAGCCGGACGATTTCCGGTACTGCTGTTCTGTTTTGTTGTTTCTTTCGTCGTATTGGTAAAGGTATTCGTAGGTGAGCACATTTTTTTCATTGTAGCTTCTCATGCTCAGACGATTTCCCTTTTTGTCATATTCATACGTCTTTTTCAGGACGAACAGATCGCCGAAACCAAACAATTGCTCTTCGACCAGGTTTCCGGCTTGGTCATAGGAATAGAGCGTTTTCTCCCGCTGCATACCGTTTTGAGCAAAGACCGTCTCCTTCGTTTTCCGGCTCTGGGAATCGTATTCGTACAGCGTTCTGCCAACCAGCAATGTATCCTGATATTCCTTTACCTCGATCAGTTTTTTGGAAGCGTCGTAAGTACTGATCCTTTGAAAGATTTTAGGGCTGTTGGTCAAAGACCTGTACAACGACTTATTGCCTTCTTTGGTGTATTCGGTATAGCTTTCCGGCACATCGCGACGGCTGCTGTCCGAGTCGATCATGACTCTTTTCTGAAGAACGGATTTTACGCTTCCGGAGAAGCCGCCTTCTTTTGCGTTCGGTGAATTAAGGCTTTGCTGTGCATACGAAAAACCGGAAACTCCGATCAGAAATGCCGTTAAGATCTTTTTCATTCAATAGTTCTGTGTTGGTCTGGACAACTGTGTTGTTAGTGAAACAGCATATAACGTGCCATTTTGTTGCCCGGATGCTAACTCATTGGAAGACTGATGCGAAAGGTCGTTCCTTTTCCCGGTTCAGAGCGCAGCACGAAGACTTTTCCTTTGTGGTAATCGCGCACGATTCGGCGAACGAGTGAAAGTCCGAGCCCCCAGCCGCGTTTTTTGGTCGTGTAGCCCGGCTGGAAAATGGTTTTGAACTGCTTCGGAAGCAAGCCTTTCCCGGTATCCGAAATGTCGATGTGTGCCCATTCCGGCGTGGTGTGAACGTCGATCGTGATCGCACCGGACGATTCCATCGCGTCGACGGCGTTTTTCAGGATGTTTTCCATCACCCATTCCATCAGCGCTTTGTTGTGACGCACCGGAATAGGGGCGGGCTGAACGATGAAATCCATGCTCACGCGTGCGGAAATGCGTGGTCGCAGGTAAGTTACCACGCCTTCGACGGTCGAGCGGATATCTGCCGAATGCAGTTGCGCATCGGAGCCGATCTTGGAGAAACGCTGCGAAACGGTATCGAGCCGTTCCACGTCTTTCTGCATTTCGGTAATGATGTTCGGATCGACCGATGGCTGCGTTTCCAGCAACTGAATCCACGCCATAAGCGAAGAAAGCGGTGTTCCGAGCTGGTGGGCCGTTTCCTTGGCCATTCCGGCCCAGACCTGGTTCTGCTCGGCCTTGCGGAAGGTGTTGAACATCATGTAGGCGATGAAAACGAACAGCCCGATGATCAGGAACTGGATATACGGATAATATTGCAGCAATTTGACTTCCTGACTGTCGTCGTAGTAAAGCAAACTGATGCTGTCGTCGAACCGGATAACGATCGGATCGTTGATCAGCGCGAGGTTGGCAATCGTCTTTTGCAGCTGCAGGCTATC
The DNA here is from genome assembly GCA_002432085.1 of Flavobacteriales bacterium UBA5871. Lineage (GTDB taxonomy): Bacteria > Bacteroidota > Bacteroidia > Flavobacteriales_D > Crocinitomicaceae > Fluviicola. The sequence continues at coordinate 16,433 of DJFN01000042.1, read as the reverse complement.
GGTTTTCTTTTTCGGAAGATTGGAAGCGATGAGCTTTTCCTGGTCCTTGTCGTAGAGCACGACTGGTACGAGCCGCGAATCCGAGATGAGCTCCGCGTTGAATGCTGTGAGCAGCGAATCCCGCTCGCTTTCCAGCTGGACCGTGCGTTTGGAATCGGTGTAATAATACGACATCGTCAATCCCTGAACGACTTCGATGTGGAATACGTTGCTGCGTTTTCCCCAGCTTCGGGCGAGCTTCAGCAAACTGTCTTCGAAATGCTTGACCAGCGTTTTCTTATCGGCATCCGGCCATTGCGGACGAATATTCGAAGTGTCGAAATCAAGATTGTTGTAGCCGTAAATGACGTTCTGGTCGTCGACGATGATCACCGGAATGTCTTTGTTGTCGTTGATGATCGCCAGCGGGAAATCGAAGTTGCGGTTCGGATCGCCGGGAATGGGCCGGGAAATCTCCGTCGTTGCATCAGCCCAGAGCTTCACGCGTTTGCGCTCGTATTCGCGCAGCTGGAGGAACGCACGATCGGTAAATCCAACCAGCTCGGCCTTTTTCCGGATCGCGTCCGCCCATTGACGTGCACGGATCCGCTCACGATCGCTCACGCGCTGTACAATATTGTTGGACGCCCACAGGGAAAAAGCCACCATGATGAGGGCCACGGCCATCAGCACGATCTTCCACTTTTGCTTGTTGGAATAGAGATTCATTGGTTCTAAGGTAGTATAAAACGGAAAAAATGAATGGGAATTGTTTGTTCACCACAAAGAAGCAAAGAGTCTATACAGCCATATTGCTAAAGGGAACAAAGCTTTCCACGAATACACAAATTAGACGTACTGTGTTTTGAATGTAGGTGAATGCCGGAAACCAGATTTCCGGCGAATGATTAGTGAACCGCCATAGGCGGGTTATTCGCCATAATTGGTATGCAGCTCATTATCCGCGCATTCGTGGGAAGCCATTACACAGGCATTCCCTTTGCTTCCTTAACAAACATAGCTAAGCACTTAATCTTTGCTCCTTTGTGGTAAAATTATTCCACCTCAAACTCCACTTCGTTCTGCTGGTTGTTCTTCAGCTTCTGCGTTTTCTCGCGGATGTTGTTCAGGAGCTTGCTCTCTTTTTTCTTTTTCTGTTCCACCGGATCGGGCTCGTCTTCGTCACCGAATTGCATGCGAATCTCTTCGTGTTGCTGCGTTTTCGGGATGTATTGCTTCACCGTCGTGTCGTTTTTCTTGAAACCGAACTCCGTTTTCAGGATGGAGAACGCTTCGTTTTTGGCTTCCTGACGGTTTTCTTTCGCCTGTTCTTTTTTGCTCTGCTTGTCCCATTCGATGGTCGGATTGTCGAGCGGACCGAACATGCGCACCCACACGCGAACACCGGTTCCGTCGTCGACCACTTCGCCGAATTCCGACTCGTCTTTGACCGATTTCAGCTCGCGGAAACGGAACGAGAATTTGTAATCGATGTAATTATTGAACGTGTGCGAGCCTTCCGTCGTGATGTCAAGCGCGGAAGATTCGATCACCATCGAAGGAATGCGAATCGTGCTGTTCTTGATGAAAATGGTGTTTTCCAGCGTCTCGAAGGAAATGTTATTCAGCTTGCCGTCGAGCGCTTCGATCTCACGTTTTTTCAGCACGAGTCGTGTTTTCGGCGTTTTCAGACTCGCGGTAAGCTCTTTGAATGCCGAAACGTTTTTCAGGTTTCCGTTGGTCACTTTCACGTGAATGAGCGCCTCGATGTGTTCCTTCAACACCCCTTTGCGCATGTCGAACGGGGCGCGGAAATCGATCGCCACCTCGGCTTTTCCGGAAATGTTGTCGGACGTGATCACATTCTGATCGAAGTTGTGCCATTCNNTCCTTGAACAGCGGCGTAAAGCGAATGTCTTTCGAATACAGATTGGTGATCAGCTCGAAGTGTTCCGGCGCTGTTTCGGCCACGTTCAGTGTTCCCTGTATGGTCGCTTCGGCATTGCGTCCGAAGAGTCGGTCGATACGGATCGAACGGTTCCCGACAGCCATATCGCCGTGGATATTGAGGAAACGGTGATCGTCGAGCACGATGGTGTTGACATCCAGCTGCACGTTTCCGTTGATCATCGTCGGCAGCAGCCATTCGCGTTTGGCGGGCTCGGCTTCTTTCACCGATGTGCCGCTGCTCGTGCTGTTGAAGTCGGCGAGGTCGATCTTGTTGCTTTGCGCCGTTACAGCGATCTGCAGATTGGCCTGATCCTGCAGAAAGCGATCGATCTGGTCGAAATGACCGTTGAGCAGCAAATCCGATTGCCCGAGAATCACCGAAAGGTTTTCCAGCGCAGCCTGGTGCTGATCGATCAGCAATAAACCGTTGATCTTTTCGAACTTCCGGGTGTCATCGATGAGCTGCAGCGCCACGTTGGCCATTTTCATCGAGCCCGATCCGCGCTCGATATCGATCACCTGTTCGCCATTGGCTTTGGGTAAAGTAACAAGGGCGAATTCCGTATTCACGTTCACATTGCCGGTCAGCGCCTGGATTTTCGGGATGTGGAACAGCGAATGCACGACAGCCAGGTCGATGGCGCCATTGGCCCGACCGGTGTAGCGCGGTGCCGAAAACTGCCGGATGTACAGGTTGCCGTGGAACGGTCCGCCGACGGTCGAAAAGGAAATATTGTTCAGGTTCAGCTCTTCCTTGTTGCGGCCCTTGACGGTCGAATAGCTGCCGTCGAGCTCGATGGAATTGAGTACCAGGTCCTGGCTCGGTTCCACCAGTCGGCCGCGCTTGACGTTGAATTTGCAATCGATCAGCGGGAAAGCATCCGTGCCGAGCTTGCTGTCGAGCTTTAGAGAAAACGACGCCGTTCCCTGTCCTTTGAACCGCTCCACGTTGTCGGCTTCTTTTACAGACAGATGATTGGCCACATCGGCCAGGTTCAGGTTATGCGCGTTGACTTTGGCGTGAACGGACGTGCTGTCGACCAGAACACTCACTTTGAACGGCAATCCGGCAAGATGGATAAGTCCGTTGGGCAGCGAAACCGTTTGCTTTTCCTGGTCCACATCGATATCGACGATCGTCGTTGCGGGCTGATTCACGATAAACGGAATCTTCCCGTTCTGAATGCGGTTGATGTGAAACGCCGCTTCGGTGTGCATGCTGAAGCGCTTTTCGGTGAACTTTCCGCTCAATCCCAGCTGGGAAAAAGTCGTGGAATACAATTGCTCCTGCGCCGCGTTGGCATAACTGAAGCGCAAACCTTCGACATTGATAGCTTCCAGTGTGAGCTCGAACGACGAAGCTTCGTTGCTTTCGCTTTCCCTGACGATGTCGTAGTTGACTTTGCCGTGTTTGTTGACCTTCAGCTGCAGCGTTCCCGGCGCGATGTCGATGGATTTGACCTTGTAATCGTCGTTCCAGATATCCCACGGGTTAAACTTCATGCGGATCATTTCCGTGTAAAGCAGCGTGTCTTTGTGTGTAGCGCCCGGCAAGGCATCGGGAATGAACACGTCGTGGAAGTCGAGGGAAAGATTCGGGAAGGTTTTCCAGAACGTGATGTCTACTTTGGAAACTTCGACCTTGGCTTTCAGGTTCTTATTGATCTCACCGATCACGTATTCGACGATCTGGTCGTGAAAGAAATAGAGTGCCCCGCTGATCAGCAGAATCAGCCCGAGAAATGTCCCGATGGTCCATTTGATCGTACGTTTTAACCAGCGTGGCATAGCCATAATTACAAATTTACGGAGCGGAAAGAGTGCTTTTCACGCGGGCCGTATGAAGTAATTAACGGTGGATTTTTAATTGAGTTACGTAACAGTTGGAAGTTGGAAGTGGAATAGTTCGAAGTTGGGGTTCAGAAAGGTCAAATTGGTTTTAATCAGGAGTTTGATCGTCTGTGAGTTGTGTCTACACTAACTTCAAACTTCCAACTTCAAAACTTCCAACTAAATCAGACCGAATTGGGTAAAATGATGCGTGTAATGCTTGGCGTTTAGTCGCAGCCACTGGTCGTAATTCAGCTCGCCGTAGAACGGATGCAAAGCTGTGCGCGAGGGATTTTCTTCGAACAATTCTTCGAAATACAGCCATTCGTCGACGAACTCATCGATAGCCAGCTCCATTTCTTCATTTCGAAGCTCCATTTCCGGTGTAGCGAACGAAACGGCAATGTTTTGTGCCATCGGCTTGTCGGAATCGAGGAAAGCGATCATACGCTCAATCTTGTCTTCCGGAATTTGGAGCGTTTGGGGATTCTTCCCGGTAGCAATGCGCAGCGTGTCCGTCAGGTGCTCCACCATGCGTTGTGCGCCCATACTTCCCCACTTGGGTGTGGTTTCCGGATTCAGACGATTGAGGTGCGACAAAATGGTTTCCAGTTCAGCTGCTACAAACATGACGGTGAATTTTAAACGAAGGTACGAATTCTAAGCCGTTTATAGATTACAGAAAGTGCCTCCCGCAGATTTCGCAGATGCTGCAGAATAGTTGCATGGGTGAAGTAATTGTTGTTGCTCAGTTGTAGTAGTTGTGCGGTTCCAGAAATTCCTCTTAAGTTAATCACATATAACCCCTAAAAAATCTGCGGGCATCTGCGGGAGCTCATCCCTAAACGGCTCTGCTTCTGGTACGATTAGCGATATTGACTCCCACCAGCACAACCACCATTGCTACGAGCTGTATCCAGTGAAACGATTCGTTGTTCAGCAATGTTCCGAAAGCAACGGCTACGAAAGGAATGAAATACGTTACCGAGCTGGCAAATACCGCCGATGTGCGGGCGATAATGGAATTGAACAACACGAGCGCGAGACAGGTTCCAACCAGGCTCAGAATGGCTATGTAGCCCAATCCTTCCCAGGCGTACGGGTTGGTTTGCATGGTAGTCGGCGTTCCGGTAACCCAGGTCATGATGGCTGCAGGAATGGCTACGAATGAAAATGCGAGCGACGTGATTTCCCACGATTTGAAACCGGCCAGCGTGTGTTTGATCGTGTTAAGGCTGAGGCCGTAAAGCAGCGTAGCGAGCAAAATCGCAGCGACGTGGACCCACGAGCCGTTGGAAGCCATGCCCGACCCGCTTCCGACCAACAAAATAATGCCACCGAAAGCGACCAGCAATCCCAAAGACTGCTGCAAACGCAACGGCTGACGAAAAATAGCCCAGCCGATCAGCAAAGGGAAAAACGGCGTGAAGCTGTTCAACATGCCCGCCAGTCCGGAAGAAAGCCCCGTTTCGGCATAAGTGAACAAAAATGCGGGAAAGAAATTGCCTGAAAATCCAACGACGATCAAACTGATGACCTGTTTCGGCTTGCGGATCTTTTTTAGCGAGAAAAGCCCGAATGGGAGCATCGTAATACCGGCGATTACCATACGCAATGAAGCGACTTGTGCGTCGGTGTAGATGGCCTCACCCGAAGTCGTTTCCATTCCGCGCTTCATCAGGATGAATGAGCCTCCCCAGATAAGTGCCAGAATGGCCAGCAAAAGCCAGCTGCCGGGATCTTTTTTCATTTCTTTTTCCTGTTCCTGCGAACTCCGCGCTTTTCAGCTTCGTTAGCGATCCACACACGGTAGCCGATCAGCGTTGGTAATCCTACCAGTAGCAGAAAGACAAAAAAGTAGCCCATTCCGGTGAGGTAGAAATCCTTCACATGAATTTCCTTCAGCAACTGTTCGTCGGCACCGATACCGATGAAATAACTCAGGCTCAGCTTTGTTTTTTCCAGGTATTCCGTACCGTTGACATCGTGTACAATCACACCGTCGAACAGGTTGATCGGGATCAGGAAAAAGATCGCCGCAAACAGGAGCATCATCAGGACTCCAACAGCGTACGGATTTCGGAAAAATTGCCTCATGCTGCAAATGTAAGATATCAGGACTTCAGGACGTCAAGACTTCAGGACTTTTTACCGGATCTTCGACATTCAACATCAAAACATCAAAAATTCAGATCCTCTTAAAATCCTGATGTCCTGAAATCCTAATATCGAGTAAATTTGTTCCATGCAGCGACTTGCTTACGTATGCGGCTCCGACAGCTGGGGCGGATTGGAAATGAACCAATGGCGCAACGCCCGATGGATGCGTGATCGCGGTCATGAAGTGGTGGTTTTCGGTCGGGCCGCAAGCGGTCTGGAACGCTATTGCGAGCAAGACGACATTACTTTCGTCGCGATTCCGAAACACAAGAAATATTATGATTTCGGAGCGGCAAAGAACCTTTCGCGCTTGTTCCGTGAATGGAACGTCGGGCATGTGATTATCCGCGATGTGCGCGATATGAGCGTAACGGCGCTGGCCAAATCCCGCGGCAAACACAAATTCAAATTGCATTACTTCATGGAAATGCAGCTCGGCGTGAAGAAAACCGGCTTTTTGCATACATTGCGTTTCCGTCAGCTGGATACCTGGAGCTGTCCGTTGGAATGGCTGAAACAGCAGGTCGAAATCATGACGCACATGCCGAAAGCACGTATCGTTCATATTCCGTCCGGATTGGAGCTGCAGCCTTTTTTGGAAGCTATGAGTCGTGAAAAAGCGCGCGAGCTGCTCGAGCTTCCTTCCGACCGAACGCTTATTGGTCTGGCCGGTCGTTTCGATCCGCGAAAAGGCCAGTTATTGCTGCTGGAAGCGATCAGTACAATTCCCGAAGCGAATGTCGTGCTGCTGGGCGAGCCAACGCACAACGAAGGCGAAGCTTACCACCAGGCCATGCTCGACTCAATCCGCGCAAACGGACTTGAAGACCACGTATTCGTTCGACCTTTCCGGAAAGACATTGCCGTTTTCTACAAAGCCATCGATGCATTTGTAATGGCGTCGAAAGCTGAAACATTCGGTATGGTGACCATCGAAGCCATGGCCAGCGGCACGCCCGTGATCGGCAGCAACGCAGGCGGCACACCGGAATTATTGCAACATGGAAATCTCGGCTATCTCTTCGAGCCGTTATCGGCCAATGATCTTTCGGCCAAAATCCGCGATTTCCTCCAGGAATCCAATCGGTTTGAAAGCGAGAAGCTGCAGGACGCGATGCAGCTGTTCGATCATACACGCGTTTGTGAGCAGGTGGAGCAGAGGTTAGGACTATAAGACTTCAGGAGCGTCCGCTACGGCGGACTTCAGGATGTCAAGACAGCACACGTTACAAGACTGAAGACTGTTGACCGGTGACTGACGACTGAAATCATTATTTTTGTTTTCATGCAAGGACCTATTGGCGTATTTGATTCGGGTTACGGCGGTTTGACGATTGTGAAAGAGATCCGGGAGCGGCTGCCGGAGTACGATTACATTTATCTTGGCGACAACGCCCGTGCTCCTTATGGCTCGCGTTCCTTTGAAGTGATCTACGATTACACATGGCAGGCTGTTCAGGCTTTGTTCGAACAAGGCTGCTCGCTCGTCATTCTGGCCTGCAACACGGCTTCGGCGAAGGCTTTGCGCAGCATTCAGCAGAAACAATTGACGCAGCTTGACGGAACGAAACGCGTGCTGGGCGTAATTCGTCCAAGTACGGAAGTTTTAGGCGAGCTCACGAAATCCGGTCATGTGGGCATTCTGGCCACGGAAGGAACCGTGAAATCGGGCTCGTATCAGATCGAATTGCAGAAATTCGCGCCGGAAATTACCGTTGTTCAGCGTTCCTGCCCGATGTGGGTGCCGCTGATAGAAAACAACGAATTCCGCTCTCCGGGAGGCACTTATTTTCTGCAGCAGGACCTGATTGGTTTGCTGGAACAGGACCCGAAAATCGATACGATTCTGCTCGGCTGTACACATTATCCCATCCTGAAAACCATTCTCGAATCGTTATTGCCTTCGCACATTAAAGTGGTTTCGCAGGGACCGTTAGTAGCTGAGCGACTGGANNTCATTAGGCCGGTTGGGATTCCTATTGTAGAATAGAAAAACCGAGCGGATTTTGGATTCGGATGTTACCTTTGGCATTTTTGCCGTTGGCAATGATGTTGGAACTAATCGGATATAGCGCTGCATTCTTCGTAGGATTCGTACTCGGACTCCTGGGCGGCGGCGGTTCTATTCTGGCATTGCCGGTAATGGTTTACTTCTTCCACATCAAGGCCGAGCTGGCCACGGCTTATTCCCTGTTTATCATCGGTACGGCTTCACTGATCGGTACATTCCGGAACGTGCGACACCGTTTGGTCGATCCGAAAACGGCGCTGTTGTTCTCGATTCCTGCGGTGGTCACAGTAGCCATTGCACGACAGATGATCCTGCCGAATTTACCGGCGACCATTCACATCGGCGATACATTGGTGTTTGAAAAGAATATTTTCATCATGCTCCTGTTCGCGATCCTGATGATCCTGGCTTCACTTCCGCTTATTCGGGGCGTGAAAGAACGCACCGGCGCCAAACGTCCGCGCCCGGGTATCTTGATGTTCTTCGGGGCTGTCGTCGGATTGATCTCCGGCATGGTAGGAGCGGGCGGAGGCTTCCTGATCATTCCGGCGTTGTCGATTTTCATGAAAGTGCCGATCAAAACCGCCATCGCTACATCGATCATGATCATTGCCATTAATTCGCTTGCGGGCTTCTCCACGGAAATGTTCCGTCCGGATATCGACTGGCAATTCCTGCTCACTTTTACGGCGATCGCTGCTTTGGGATTGCTCTCAGGCTTGTATTTCGCGAAACGCGTTCAGGCCGAAAAGCTCAAACGCGCTTTCGGGTATTTTGTACTGGCTATTGGCGTATTTATTCTCGTCCGCGAATCGTTCTAACGGAGTCGCTCGGCATATTCGGTTGATTTTCCGTGTGTTTCGGTTTTGTCCCGTTTTTATTGTCCCTTAACTGTCTCCTGTTTTAGCGCAACTTAACAGGGAAACACCGCGTTTGAAAAGACAAAGTATACATCAATGAAACACCTTTTTTTCCTTCTCCTGTTTAGCATCAGCTCTCCTTTCCTCTTTTCCCAGAACCAGTTTGAGATCGTCGGCAATTCGTTCGGCATTCCGGATATCAATAGTACGGCTTGTTCGGAAGTCGATACCTGTTTTACACTCACGCCCGATGCCAATAACCAGGCCGGTGCTGTCTGGGATCTGAATCCGATCGATCTTTCGAAGAAATTCGATGCCTTGTTTTGTCTGACGCTTGGTGTAAACGACGGAACAGGTGCCGACGGTTTTGCATTCGTTATGCGGGCACCGGGCTCTGCTTCGATCGGGCAGGTGGGCGGCGGTCTCGGCTATGTCGGGATCACTCCTTCAGTAGCCATTGAGTTCGATACCTGGGACAACGGCGCTCCGAATAACGATATCGCAGCTGATCATACCGGAATGTACGCAAACGCGGATTTTGTAACACCTTTGGTTGCGTCGACTCCGCTGGAACCAACCAGTGCGAATGTCGAAGACGGGAACTATCACACAACCCGAATTGTCTGGAATCCGGACGAAGATTCCCTGAAAATGTACTTCGACGGCAACCTGCGACTGGCTTATCATGGCGATATCCTGAACGATGTTTTCGGCGGTCAGAACGAGGTTTTATGGGGCTTTACAGCATCAACCGGCGGCTCGACGAACCTGCAGCAGATCTGTTTTCCGTACCGTTCCATTCATTTACAGGATACGATGATCTGTCACGGCGATTCGGTGGCGGTGAGCTATTACACGGATAATATCACGTCCTACAAATGGACGGATACTTCCGGCAATGTGATCGTGGATTGGGATGCGGCTTCGGGCCAGCCTTTCGACCTGAACGATACGCTTTTCTATGCTTACGAGACGAACCAGTTTGTTCTGAACATCGAGTTCAACAACAACGTTTACACGGACACGATGGATGTGATCGTGGTTCCGCTTCCGCAACAGCCTTTCGCCGAGACGTACATCGAGTTTTGCCCTTCCATTGAAGATCTTTTCCTGAATGCGTTAAATCCGGGAAGCTCGTATGTCTGGTCGCCGACGGGTGCCACTTCGCAAACGATACAGGTCGGTGAAGAACTGACCGATCAGGGTTACTACCACGTATTGATCACCGAACCCGTCAATAATTGCCGGAACGAAGATTCGGTTCGTGTCGGAATGTATTGTCCGCCGGTGCTCGATGTTCCGAATGTCATTACACCGAATGGCGACGGCGTGAACGATATCTTCGAGCTGATTTTGAGCGTCGATCCGATCTGGGTGGCGAATCTTGAATTCCGTGTGGTGAACCGCTGGGGCAGCCTGATCTACGAATCAGATAAGCTGCCGGCGTGGAACGGTCAGACCAACTCAGCCGACGTGCCGGAAGGCGTTTATTTCTATACGCTGAAATATACGGATACGCGCAACGAGAAGCTGTACGAAAATCAAGGGTTTATTACGGTTGTTCGATAGCAGGAGTGAATTTTTGATAGTAAGAGTTTTAGAAATCAATTCCTGATTGATCTCATTCGCAATATTGCGAATTTGCGAAGTAGAGAATTTTGTCAGGCGGAGGATCCGGATGTTTACTGACTGAGGCCTGCCTGCCGGCAGGTAGGACCGTTGACCGTCAGACCGCTAAGTACTTTTTCGCCTCTCTAAGTGCCAATCCTTTTATCGGATAAGTCTCCAGAATATACCGCACCGTCTCCGGCTCGTATTTCGACAATTGCCGCAAGCTCCAGCCGATGGCTTTCTGAATGAAAAATTCCTTTTGGGGAAGCAACTGGGCGATGAGCGATTCGAGATAGGCCGTGTCGACCTCGTTTTTGCGCTTGAGCTGGTAGATCAGGCAGGAGCGTTGCAGCCAGATGTTTTCGGTATAGCGCCATTGCTCGAAGACAGCGCGGGCTTCCTGCGGAAATTGCAGCTCCCATTTGTGAAGGTAATTGGTGGCGATAGCATCCACGCTGTCCCACCAGGATTTCGTTCCGATGAGGTGTTCCAGCTCGCGACCGTCGGTAGCGTGCAGCCATTTCTTCGGCCAGCTGTTGAGCCAGTCGATGGCCACATACTGGAATTCGCGTTCCTCGCCTTGCCAGAGCTTTCGCATCAGCTGCCAGCGTTCTTCGCGGTTATCCAGTGATTAAAATGCGGTGAAAATGTGTTTCTGAACGGCCCGTCGTTCTTCGGTAGCCACGCCGAAATACCGGAAATGGTCTTTCATATAGGCTTCGCTCCACGCCGCCCGGGCAGAATTTCGGGCACCCGATAAAACATCCCTGATTTCTTCAATAATGCTATCCAGGTGCCCGTAATGCTGTGTGCCGCTCATGCGGCGAAATTACGCAAATTGGAAGATCGCCGGAACGTCTTCGTTCGAATCGCGTGAAACGCCCAGGTCGACGAGCTTACCGTTTGAAAGGCTGTAAACGAGTCCGTGAATGGACAGGTTGTTGCCCGCTTCCCATTCTTCCTGAATGAAAGAGATCTTGCTCAGGTTGGAAACCTGCTCGGCTACGTTCAGCTCCACGAGACGATTTCCGCGCTCGTGCTCATCTTCGATCGCATCCAGCTCCTTGCGGTGTGCGTGGTAAATGTTCTTGATGTTGGTGAGCCAGTTGTCGAGGAAGCCGAATTTGTTGTTCGACATAGCGCCCAGAACGCCGCCGCAGCCGTAGTGACCAACAACGAGGATGTGCTTCACGCGGAGGTATTTCACCGCGTAATAAACCACGCTCAACAGGTTGATATCCGTGTTGTTTACCTGGTTGGCGATGTTGCGCTGTACGAAAATACTGCCCGGCAGCATGTTCGTGATCTCGCTTGCCGGAACGCGGCTGTCGGAACAGCCGATCCAGAGGTATTCCGGCGTTTGTCCTTTAGACAGTTGATCAAAAAAATGCGGGTCGCGCTCAAGTGTCGCTTTTACCCAGGCATCGTTGCCTTCGAAGATTTCGTTAATTGCACTCATGGTGTGTCGAAATTAGTTATTTGAATGGGTTGCTTGCGGAATAATGTCGATCGAAATGTTCTTCGCTTCCGCTTTTTCTTTAAAGTCATGGATGGTGTCCTGAACGTCCTGCGAAAGGATCTGTACGTTCGACAGATCGACTTTCAGCTTTCCGTTTTCCGGAACTTCGTTCAGGGCTTTGATCACCGCCGGTTTTTTCACGAATGAAATGAAATCCGGCAATTCGAGGTGGTAATGTCCTGCAGGATCTTTCACCTTCAACGCTACCTGCTTTTTGCTGATGTCTTTCAGCGTCAGCCACTGGATCACGGAAATAATCACCGAAGAAGCCAGACCGATCGCTACACCCGACAAGAGATCGAGGCGTACAACGAACACAACGGTCAGCGCAAACGGAATGAATTGCAGCCAGCCTTCTTTGAAGATGGACAGGATCATTTTCGGCTTGGCAAGCTTGTAACCGACTTGCAGCAGGACCGCAGCCAGCGATGCGAACGGAATATAGTTCATTACGCCCGGAATGGAAACAACGGCAACGGCAATGAGCAATCCGTGGAAAATAGCGGAAAGCTTGTTCTTACCGCCCGAGTTCATGTTCACAGAAGAACGAACAATTACTTGTGTCAGTGGCAAACCGCCGATCATACCGGAAATGATGTTACCGGTTCCCTGTGCAACGAGCTCGCGGTTACCGGATGTCTCACGGCGCTGCGGATCGAGCTTATCGGTGGCTTCCACGCTCAACAGCGTTTCAAGACTGGCAACAACGGCCAGGATCAGCGCAGTGGTGTAGATTTTGTAGTCGCCCAGCATGGAAAAGTCCGGAAAAACGAATAATTCGGACACTTTTTTGCCTGCTACGCCCAGATCAACGCGGTGTTCGCCGGCCAGTGCCCAGTTTGTTCCCTGCAACATAACGGTCGCCAGGATTCCGAGAATAACCACGACCATCGGGCCCGGAACAAAACGCAGAAATGTACGTTGGATGAATTTTTTATCCCAGCAGATCAGGATAGCCAGCGAAACGATCGTGATGATAACAGCCGCCGGTGTGATGTAATTCAGGGAATGTGTAAGCTCCGAGAATATGCTTTCGCCATCTGGCTGAAAAAAGGCCTCGTCACCTTCCGGATCCGCGTCGTAGCCCACAGCGTGCGGCAGCTGCTTCAGGATAATGATGATCCCGATCGCAGCAAGCATACCTTTGATCACAACATTTGGAAAATAGTTCGAAATGAATCCGGCGCGGAGCAATCCCAGGAGAAGCTGGAAAACACCTGCAATGACTACGCACGACAGGAACAGCTCGAACGAACCGAGGTCGTGAATAGCAGAAGCTACAATAGCTGTAAGACCTGCTGCCGGACCGGAAACTCCGATCGCTGAGCCGGAAATAACGCCGATAACAATTCCACCGATGATACCGGCGATCAGTCCTGAAAAAAGTGGTGCTTCGGAAGCACTCGCAATGCCGAGGCAAAGCGGAACAGCTACCAGAAAGACTACAAGACCTGCGGGAATATCGTCCCGCCACGTTTTAAATAATGATGACATGCGTATATGAATTAATGTAATTGAAACAATGGAGTCAATTACACCAATTCAGGAGGGCAGAATGGCGGTGCCTGGAAAAGATGGTCTGCAAAAGCGGGGACATGAACCGGCTGAGAGGACGATTCCAATGAGATCAGCTGGTAAACAAGCGCATGCGGTAACATCCACACAGGCTCTTTTTCCTTCTGTTCCTTGCGTTCTTTCTCGTTGGAAGTATCTTCTTCCTCCTCGAGCGGATCGTCCATATCCTCTTCTACCGGCTGAAAGTCGGCCGCAATCAGGTCCGAGCTTTCAATGAATTTCCACACGATATCCGCCGAGATAGCAGACACCGCCATGAAAATCAGAAGAGAATACACCAGTTTCATGGGGCAAAAATACGTAAAAAACGGTTTTTTATTGTCTATGGATTAGATGGGATAGCCAAAAAAAGTTACAGCCGGTTGGAAAGCTAATTCATTAATGCTTTGTTAATTACACGGTTTGCTTTATTTTCGCCCACAAATCCCCCAAAACAAAAACGGTTATGTTCGGTCCCGAATTCCTGCAACAGCTGAATGCTCTCAAAAACGCCACCGACAGTGGAATGTCGCGCCTGCCGGAAATCATTGTGGAAGGAACTGCCGGAAACGGCCTTATCCGGCTGAAGCTGGACGGAACCTACCGACTGAAAGAGCTGCACATTGCTACCGAGCTGCACCTGATGGAGAAAGACCACCTCGAGGATTTTCTTGCACTGGCGCTCGATCAGGCGATTGCTCAAGTCACCGAGATCCGTGAAAAAGAGCTCATGCAATCGCTGGCGGGGTTAATGCCTCCTAACGCCAAGTGATGACCAAAGCAGAACTACGAGCTCTTTACCGCGCCCGGCGTATGCAGTTAGCGCCCGGAGAGCTGGACCGCCTTTCCGAAACCATCGTCGAGCAAACCCTGAAGCATTTTCAGCTGGAGGAAAAGACCATTTCCCTGTTTTTGCCCATCGAAAGACAACGGGAAGTGAACACGTACCTGTTATGGGAACGCGCTAAAAATATTGGAGCTCGCGTAGCCGTTCCGAAAACCAATTTCGAGAACCTGGAAATGCGTCACTACCTGTTCGAAAGTACCGATCAGCTCGAAATCAACGAAAAAGGCATTCCCGAGCCCAAAAAAGGAAAGCTCATTGCCGCCGATCGCTTCGACATCGTTTTCGTGCCGCTGCTGGCCATCGATAAATCCGGCAACCGTGTTGGCTACGGCAAAGGCTTCTATGATCGTTTCCTGCGAAAATGCGCGCCTTCCTGCCAGTTCATCGGCCTCCATTACTTCGACCTCGAGGAAACCATTTCAGACGTTCTCCCGACGGATGTGCGCCTGAACGCCGTTGTTACACCCGAGAAAATCGTTCGTTTTGACCACTAACCGCCACCAGGGAAAATTCCACCTGCTGGCCATCTTTGCAATTCCCGTTTTACTTGTCCTGGCTTTTGTCGTACAGAACTGGTGGCTGCTGGGAAGCGTTGCTTTCGCGTTCCTCGTTTTGACCGTTTGGCTGTTTCGGAAGAAGTAATCCCAAAATCCATCCATCAAAAGTTATTTCGACGACTTAAATCGGGTTTTTGTCGCGGTTTTAATCTTATTCATCGATAAAATTTAATTTTTCTCGATTACTGCAGCCCTTGTGGAGCGCGGGATTCGGGTTTTTGGGTAAAGAAATAATAATCAGGGGTTTGCGGCCATTGTAAAAAGCGTGTATTTTAGGCTCTCACTTTAAACTATTCACTATGCCAGTCAGTAAGAAACCCGCTAAAACTGTCGCGACTGCTACGAAAGCAACTGCTAAAGTCAAAACCGCTGCTACAAAACCGGCTGTTGCCGACAAGATCACGGTTGCGAAAGTACCTGCTGCCGGAAACGGCAAAACCCCACTCATTACGGCATCAAAAAGTAAATCCCTGCCGGAAATTGTGCCAAAAACACCGTTCAAAAAACGGAAGATCACCGGAATTCTGAACAACGACGACCTGCTGATCAATACTTCGAGCAAGTACAACAAGGTTGCGAAAGGCGCTTTGGGTGCATTTTATGCATCGAAGCTGCAAAAGATCGACGCGATCATTCCTGCGTTGAAAGACCGCGAAAAGAACAAAGCCCTGAATGCTCCGCAGATGGTGAACCTTGTTCCCAAGGAATTCGATCCTGAAAATTTCGAATACCTGATCGTGGTGCTTTCCTCAGCTGCGGGCACACTGATCCCCGGATTGCCCGTTTCGCTTTCCCGGGTGGCGAGCGGAACCATCGGCGATACCGGCGCAAATCTTCCGTACGAGCTGCTCGACACGGCAGTAACGGATCACAACGGCGTAGCATTATTTGTGGTCGACCGCGACAAGATCCTGCAAAGTACGACCACCGACGGCGAAGAGTCCATCGAATACTTCCCGCTGAAGCTGCATACGGCTTCCGGACTTCCGGATCTCAACCTCCCGCTCATCGACCAGGTGCTCGATATTGTGGCCGAGCTCGATGTTTTCCGCACCAGTGTGCTGCATAAGAATGTCAACATCACCGAAACCCTGCTGAACGATTTCATCGGGAAAATAGGGCAGAAGTTCCTGTTTAGCCTGTTGCCGCCGCTGGATGAAGCTACGCAGCCGCTCAATCGTCTCTTCGGAAGCGTAGGCGATAATCCGTTCGATAAGCTGCCGGCGCTCTTTCCACCGGAAGTGCTGAAGCGTCTTATGAAAGTTTCACGCAATGTTTTCCGCGATCCTATTCTTTCCCGCGGAGCCGACGAAGGTGATTTCCGGTTCAACCGCAAGGCGCTGATCAGACGCTTCCAGGCCGCCAAGAATTTCAAGAATACCAAGAACATCTTCGTGCAGGACCCGGTGCGCAATTTCCTGTTCAACGTGCGCCAGGACTGGAATTTCGTCGGTTATACACTAGGCGAGCTGACGGAGCTCGAAAGTCTCGATCCGGGCAAGATCATCAACGGTGTTGTTAACGAAGTGGAATCCATCACCGAGAACGTTCAGCA
>DJFN01000127.1:3637-23773 GCA_002432085.1 Flavobacteriales bacterium UBA5871 | reverse complement strand
TCTTTGAGCATGTCCATGATGTTTTCCGAATCACGCGACGACAAACCGGATGTTGGCTCATCGACAAAGAGGATAGCCGGCTCGCGGATCAGCTCGAGCGCAATGTTCAGACGCTTGCGCTGACCACCCGAAATGGTTTTATCCAATGGACTTCCAACGCGCAGGTGTTTCACCTCGCTGAGGCCGATATCGGAAAGCAGGTCGAGCACTTTCTTCTTGATCTGTGTCTCGGAAAGCTCGCTAAAGCAAAGCTTGGCGTTGAAATATAAATTCTGGAATACGGTCAGCTCTTCGATGAGCAGGTCGTCCTGGCTCACAAAACCGATCACACCTTCCAGGCGGGATTTTTCTTTATGCAGATCGACACCATTAATAGTGACCGATCCCGAAGTAGGAGCATAGTTGCCGTTCAGAACATTGAGAAACGTCGATTTCCCGGCTCCGGAACCTCCCATAACGCCGACCAGTTTCCCGGATTCTTCCCGGAAATCGATTTCGTGCAGACCGATTTTCCCGCTTTTGAACTGGAAAACGAGCTTGTCGACGTTGAAAACGATCTTATCTGTATGCTGGTCGCGCAGGAAACGCGAAATCACGTCGCTGTAATAGATCGGCGAGCTTTTGGCCGTACGAAGTACCGATCCCTGGTTGAGAATGTGGTGACGCTCGTTGGAAATGGTCTGACCGTTCAGATTGAGCTCGTCGGCGCCGTAATAGCGGAAAAACAGAATGTTCACACTTTCGATGCGGACCACGCGGATAACGCCGTCGAGTGCGTCGAGGCGAATCAGCGGTGCGTTTTCAACCTGCAGATTTTTCCCGGAAATGTAAAGGAAATGCTCTTCATCGATGACATTGGTGATCGGTTCTTCGATGAAGCGACGCAGCTGGTTGTATTCTTTCGCTGAAATGTTGAACGATTCGGCCACCGTTTCCACGAACTCCTGTTCCTGTTCGTGTACCTGATCGTTGGCGTGAATGAACTCGAAAATACGCAGCAGCACGATCATTTTCTGCCGTTGGGTCAATTCTTCGTTGATCTGGGAACAGATGCGCAGTACTTTTACCGAGTTTACGGAAGTACGCTTGCGTTGCCCGTCTTTTTTGGAAGAACCGCTGTGGTGAACAAGCAGGAACTGGTCGAAAAGCTCAATGTAATGATTGATGAGCTCGTTGTTGAGCTCTGAACGCAGGAATCCCTCAATGATGCGTCGCCCGTTGGAGCTTTCAATGGCTTCCGGGGTGACTTCACTTACTTCGTCGACTTTCGCAATGATTGCGAAAAGCTGCATCAATGCGCGAAGGATGCGTTCGCTCATGCTACCAGGTGTGTTATGAGCTTGCGTTAACGTTTAAATCCGATCATCATCACGGCGCAACCGGTGACTTTTTTGTCAGGATCGAGCTCGGTGCGGATAATTACCGGAATGGTAGACGGAACTTTGAAATCCCAGTAGTTGGCGTTCTTGTAATCGCGGTTGGTAAAGATCGGATTGCCATCCAGGTCTGTTACCGTAAAGATGACGTAGGTATCGTCTTCGCCAGCTGTTGCTGCGATGCGGTAAGTCGAGCCACCGAAAAACGTGGTTTTGAACTCGGCATTTTCGCGATCGAGGAAAGCCGTGTATACCTGGCCATCGGAAACAAAACGGTTGTCTTTGCCTTTCAGGATGGTTTCACAGACTTTAACGAGCGCTTCGCAATCCTGTCCGTAACTGACAGTTCCAGCAAATACGAGGTAGAGGGATAATAGGATCAGTTTCTTCATGATTTCCTGAATTAAGCAGTGATTTTAGTTCGGATGGAAGCGATTTTCTGGTTGATGAAGTTCAGGAGGTTCGTGTCCATTTTAACTGTCATCTTGTGCTGAAGGGTTGTGATACGGTTCTTCGCGTCGGTTTTT
Organism: Flavobacteriales bacterium UBA5871; assembly: GCA_002432085.1. GTDB lineage: Bacteria > Bacteroidota > Bacteroidia > Flavobacteriales_D > Crocinitomicaceae > Fluviicola. The sequence goes on along the minus strand of DJFN01000127.1, from coordinate 21,870 downwards.
GGCTGAACGAAGTCGTATTCCACTTCGATTTTGTCAAAATAGTCCTTCAGGTCTTTCATGTCGCTGATCAGGTCATCGTTGCTGCCTTTTTTATTGTATTTCTGCAGGATCTCAATGATCGTGTTCAGTGTTTCCCGTTGCTCACCAATACGCTGCGTAATTTTCTGGTTGCTTTTTTCCTTGTTGATCTCGCACGCCAGGTAAAGTGATTCTACCCATCCGCCAACGAGAATCAGTGCCGAAACGCCTTTGCGGTCGTTGGATTTCAGGAAGTTGTCGGATTTCTTGAAAGCATCGGAAACGATCACCATCATGGAATCTTCGTTCGTGCTGTTTTTCTCGAAACGCGTCATGAAGTTCTTGTCGAACGCACCTTCGAGTCCGAGGTCGGCCGTCAGCTTCTCAATCGTCGCAAGGTACTTCAGTGAAAGCGTGTTCTGCTTGAAAATGGAAAGGTAGCCGAGGTCGGTACCGTAAATGCCCAGGTTGAGGGCCTTTTTCATTTCCGTTGTGTAATTCGACGCGTTGTCAAGGCTATTCAGGTAAGTCTCGTTAAACGTTGCGTTGACTTCCTTGAGCAGGAGCGCCGTTTGCATCGGAGAGGGGATACTGAAGATCTTTCCGTCGAAATTCGTGTTCAGCGAGCTGTTCGGATCGAGGACTTCCTTGTCTACTTTTTGTTTTTCTTCTCCTTCACCGGAGCCGCAGGCGCTTAAGAAACCCGTCAGGGCACAACCTGCTAATAAGACTGATAACCTTGTATTCATAGAGGAAAGTTGTTGCATATTCTGCGACTAAAATATACAAAATCGGGAACTGGGAAAGACATTTGTTAATAATTATCAATAAGTAATGTGTAACGGAAGTGTGAAGCTTATTTTCCGTAACGACATCGTTTATTTCCTGCGTTTTAAGGTTTGAAACCGTTATTTTTCACACCAGAAAATTCCTTCGTCATCTGACTTTTTGAATCCATCTGTTCTATGCGGTAATTCGTATTTTTGCCCAAAATCTTTTGCTATGCATATCCGTCCGAGAAGAAACCGTAAGAACAGCGCAATCCGTGCGATGGTCGAAGAAACAAGACTGCACACCGACAACCTGATTTTCCCGGTTTTCCTGCAGGATGGAACAGGCATTCAGCACGAAATCAGCTCTTTGCCGGGGAATTACCGCTGGAGTCTTGATAAGCTGCTGCCGGCTTTCGAATCCTGGATGGAGCTCGGTATTCGCACTTACGATCTGTTTCCGGCTGTGGATGAGCATTTAAAGGATGCGACCGGCTCGTACAGCTACGCCGATGAAAATTTCTACCTGCAGGTAATTCGTACGTTAAAAGAACGCTTTCCGGAAGCGGTGCTGATGTCGGATGTGGCACTGGATCCTTATTCTTCCGATGGACACGACGGTATTTATGAAAACGGACAGATCCTGAACGATCCGACGCTTCCGATTCTCGGTCGAATGGCGGTTGCACAGGCACAGGCAGGAATCGACATTATCGGTCCTTCGGATATGATGGACGGCCGCGTGGGCGTTATCCGCGATGAGCTCGACGAAGCAGGCTTTACGGATGTTTCGATTATGTCCTATACGGCTAAATATGCCAGTGCTTTTTACGGTCCGTTCCGAGAAGCTCTGAATTCGGCACCGAAATCGGGCGACAAGAAAACTTACCAGATGAATCCGGCCAATAAACGTGAAGCTTTGATCGAAGCGGAGCTCGACGTAGCCGAAGGAGCAGATTTCCTGATGGTGAAACCGGCTTTGTGCTACCTCGATGTAATCCATTTACTGAAAGAAAACTTCGTGCAGCCGATCACGGCTTATAACGTCAGCGGCGAATGTGCGATGGTTTATGCCGCCGCTCGCAATGGCTGGCTGGATTTCGACCGTACGATGATGGAAATGTTGCTGAGCATCCGCAGAGCAGGTGCAGATGGTATTCTGACGTATTTTGCCCCGGAAGCGGCGAAGCTGATGAAAGCTTAAGCAGACGACAGGACGGCAAGATTTCAAGACATCAGGACGATAATTTTCGAACATCTTAAAATCTTGAAGTCCTAAAATCCTGACATCTTACTATCGATTTCGTACCTTTTGAGTATGAAGATTCTTTCCGCAGAACAGATCCGGGAAGTCGACCGGTTGACGATCGCTAACGAACCCATTTCTTCACTCGATTTAATGGAGCGTGCTTCGCGTACGTTCACCGAAGCACTGCTTCCGTATCCCGATCAGGCTGAAACCATTCATATAATATGCGGATCGGGAAATAACGGCGGCGATGGATTGGCAATTGCACGAATGCTGCGCGAAAAAGGCTTTTCTGTCGACGTTTATTTTATCGTTTTAGGAAAACAAACAGATGATTGTACTGCAAATCTTCAGCGATCAGGAGCTGTTAAAACGGTTCATTCAATTGCTGATTTTCCTGAGCTGAACGCCGCAAATGTGGTTATTGATGCGATGCTCGGTGCCGGAGCTTCACGTGCGCCGTCGGGTTTGGTGGAAAGCATGATCAGCCATATTAACAAGAGTCCTGCAACCGTATTTGCGGTTGATCTTCCTTCCGGTTTGCCTGTCGATACTGTACCTCGCTGGGAATGTGTTCAGGCGGATTACACGTTTACGTTTCAGATGCCCAAGCTGACCTTTTTCCTGAAAGAAACGGCTGCTTTTGCCGGAAACTGGAGTGTATTGGATATCGGATTGGATAACAAAGCGATAGAGAAACAGGAAACGCGTTATCATTACATCGATCCGGTTGCTGTAAATCAGCTGGTGCGTCTGCGCGAACGATTTTCCCACAAAGGAACCTACGGTCACGGGCTGCTGATTGCCGGCAGCAAAGGGAAAACAGGAGCTGCGGTCCTTTCGGCAAGAGCAGCGTTGCGTAGCGGAATCGGTTTACTAACAGTACACGTTCCCGAAAGCAGTTATACCATTTTACAAACAGCTGTTCCGGAAGCGATGTGTCTTACCGATACAAATACGGATTTTATAACTCATTTAACGACCGATCTGACGGTTTATAACGCCATCGGTATAGGGCCGGGAATAGGAACAGAACCTGAAACACTGGCTGGCTTACAACAGGTCCTTACCGTTTACCAAAAAACGGTTATCGATGCTGATGCACTGAATCTGCTGGCAGCCAATAAGCATCTCCTGAACGAATTGCCTGAAACGTGTATCCTGACGCCGCATGTAAAAGAATTTGAGCGCCTGGCCGGTAAAAGCACCACCATGTCGGAGCGGCTGGAATTATTGTCACGCTTTGCTGTGGAAAACCGATGTGTAGTTGTGCTCAAAGACGCCATTACGGCAATTGCAGACATTAACGGCGCGATCTGGTTCAATGCAACAGGTGATCCGGGAATGGCTACCGGCGGCTCGGGCGATGTACTTACGGGAATTTTACTGGGACTGTTGGCACAGGGCTATTCAGCTATCGATGCGGCAAAGATCGGCGTTTACTTTCATGGAAAAGCGGGCGATGAGTCGGCACAAGACCGAGGTGAAGCAGCTGTGATCGCCAGTGATCTGATCGATCATCTGAGAATAGAACGGATATAAAGAATGCAGGACTTGCAGGATAATGCACGGTTCGGTTATGGCAAAAGACTGCTTTTATGGTTTATCATAGCAAATTGGGTTACTATCTGCATTCGGTTCCTTTACCGGCCGGTTATTAATGACAGATCGACCGGATTTGCGTACATTTCGTTCTGTAACGCGATACCATGATCAATTTCAAGGAATTATTCAAGAACAACGAGCGCTGGGTCCAGGATAAGCTCGCGATCGACCCGCAATATTTCAAGCAGCTGGCTGAAGGTCAAAGCCCGGAATACCTTTACATCGGCTGTTCCGACAGTCGTGTGACGGCCGAAGAGCTCATGGGAGCCGAGCCCGGCGAGATTTTCGTTCACCGCAACATCGCCAACCTGGTTGTGAATTCCGACAGCAATATCAACGCCGTTGTGCAATATGCCGTTGAATTCCTCAAAGTGAAACACATTATCGTTTGTGGTCATTATGAATGCGGTGGTATAAGAGCGGCCATGAATCCAAGCGATATGGGACAGCTGAATTCGTGGCTACAAACCCTTCGGGATGTGTACCGTTTTCACAAAGCCGAGCTGGATGCCATCAAAGAAGATCAGGCGCGTTTCGACCGGCTTGTGGAGCTGAATGTGCTCGAACAATGCTTCAATATTATGAAGATCGATCACGTACAGCGAGCGTGGTACAACAGCGGTTTTCCGACCGTTCACGGCTGGGTGTTCGATGTGCGAACGGGCCGCTTGAAAGACCTAGAGCTGGATCTTGGAAAAGAATTCGCCGGTATTCGTTCTATCTATGATCTCAAACCAAAAAATGGATGATTAAGTGTTGTTAAAATAACATCGGAAGAATAATCTTTTAAAAATTCGACACAAAAAGGTTGTAGTACTAAATCTTTGTCTACATTTGCGACCATGAATACGAACAAGTCACAATTCCATCATTACCATCATTGCATGCTTTGCTAAGCGCATTGGTGAGAGAATTGTACACGATACAACATTTAAACCCGCTTGGCTTCCAGGCGGGTTTTTTAGTTCCATCAACTTCCGGAAGTCAGGCATAAACAACACAAATGAAACGTTTGATTATTGCTTTACAGAAATCCGGAAGACTCCAGGAAGATTCACTGAAGCTGCTGCGCGATTGCGGGATGAAAGTCGATTACCGCGACGGTCAGCTAAAAGTTGTGGCCGGCGGCTATCCGGCTGAGCTGCTCTTTCTTCGCAACAGCGATATTCCCGAATATGTTGCCGATGGCGTTGTCGATCTGGGTATTGTAGGCAGCAACCTGCTGGAAGAAGAAAACGCGCCGGTACAGATCGTTCAGCCGCTCAATTTCTCCCGATGCCGGGTTTCGTTCGCCGTTCCGAAAGATTCTCCGATCCGTGAAGTAGCCGATCTGCAAGGGAAACGCATCGCGACATCGTATCCGAATACGGTACAGAAGTTCCTTTCACGTCAGCAGATAACCGCTGAGCTGCATACCATTTCGGGTTCTGTCGAAATAGCGCCATCGCTTGGATTGGCCGATGTGATCGCGGATATCGTTTCGACAGGAAATACCTTGTTCCAGAACGGCTTGCGGGAAGTTTTTCCTTTCCTGGAATCGGAAGCAATCTTGATCCGCGGGAACAATTTCGATCCGGAAAAACAGCCGCTGCTCGATCAGCTGGTGTTTCGTATTCAATCCGTCCTGGCTGCTGCCGATAATAAATACATCCTGCTGAACGCGCCGAACGATCAGCTCGATCAGATCTGTAGCATACTGCCGGGAATGAAAAGTCCGACCATTCTGCCACTGGCGATCGACGGTTGGAGCAGCGTGCACTCGGTGGTTTCCCAATCCGATATCTGGTCGGTGGTTCACAATCTCAAAACGGCTGGTGCACAAGGCATCCTGGTCGTTCCAATCGAAAAAATGATCGCTTAATGTATTGATATGGATATTTTGATTCAACCGGATGACAAACTGCTGAAAACCGTTCTGCAGCGTCCTGAAGCCGCAACTCCTGATATGGATGTGCTGCTGACCAGCATTTTCGATGAGATTACGAAGAGCGGTGACAAAGCCGTTCGACGTTACACGACTACGTTCGACAAAGTGTCACTGAAAGAGTTGAAAGTAACTTCCGAAGAGTTCGATGCTGCCGAAAAAGCGTTGCCGGAATCACTGAAAACGGCGATTCGTGCGGCGGCTGCGAATATCGAGCGTTTTCACACACCGCAGCTAAGCGAAGAGCAGGTTACCGAAACCATTCCGGGCGTGATTTGCCGCCGTCGCTCGGTTCCGATCAATGCGGTTGGTTTGTATGTTCCCGGAGGAACGGCGCCTTTGTTTTCAACGGTCTTGATGCTCGGTATTCCGGCTAAGATCGCGAATTGCCCGGTACGCATCTTGTGTACGCCACCCGCCAGCGATGGCAGTATTCACCCCGCGATCCTTTTCGCGGCACAGGTCGCTGGTATCCCGACCGTATTCAAAATCGGCGGCGCGCAAGCCATCGCGGCAATGGCTATCGGGACGGAAACAATTCCCAAAGTCGATAAGCTTTTCGGGCCGGGAAACAGTTATGTAACCGCTGCCAAACAATTCGCTCAGCGCCTCGGCGTTGCGATCGATATGCCGGCCGGACCTTCTGAAGTACTTGTAGCAGCCGATGATTCGGTTTCTGAAACGTTTATCGCCGCTGATTTGCTTGCACAGGCCGAGCACGGCACAGACAGCCAGGTCATTTTCCTGACCGACTCTGAAAAGCTGGTGAAAAAAGTGCAGCAGGCGATTTCAGACCAGCTGACGGTTTTGCCGCGTGCTGCAATCGCGAGAAAAGCATTGAAGAAAAGTGCTGCTTTGGTGTTGCCGGTCGAACGCTGGGCGGCTGTGATCAACGATTATGCACCTGAGCACGTGATCCTGATGGGGAAATATGAAGAAGAGCTCATAGATCTAATCGTCAATGCCGGTTCTGTTTTCCTCGGAGAATATACGGCGGAAAGCTTTGGCGACTACGCTTCGGGAACGAATCATACGTTGCCGACAGCCGGTTTTGCACGAGCCTACAGCGGCGTTTCCGTAGATACGTTTGTCAAAAAGATCACTTACCAGCGTGTGAGCGCCGAAGGATTGAAAAATCTCGGTCCGACCGTGATCACCATGGCCGAAGCAGAATCGCTGAAAGCCCACGCCAATGCGATTTCCGTGCGTCTCGACACTTTAAAGAACTGAAATGGAACAATTGAAAAACTATATACGCGAAGATTTGCTGGATGTGCGTCCGTATGAAAGCGCGCGCCACGAATTTACCGGGACGGCGAATGTTTGGCTCGATGCCAATGAAAATCCGCTTGCTACGGACTATAATCGTTATCCCGATCCGTTTCAGTCGGACCTGAAAGCGGTCATTTCCGGTCTCAAAAACATTCCGACCGAACGACTTTTCCTTGGAAACGGCTCGGATGAGGTGCTCGATCTGATCCTGCGATTGACTTGTCAACCCTACAAAGACACGGTGGCGGCGCTGGATCCTTCCTACGGTATGTACGAAGTACTGGCCACGCTGAACGCGCTGAATTACCGGAAAATTGCCCTGAATGAGCGGTTCGAGTGGAACATTGACGCTGTAAAAGCACAGCTGGAAGGAGTGAAGGTGTTTTTTATCTGCCGGCCAAACAATCCGACGGGAAATCTCTTTCCGCTGGACGATTTACGCACGCTATTGCAGCAATTTAAAGGCGTTTTAGTAGTCGATGAAGCTTACATCGATTTTTGTCCGGAAGCTTCGGCAGCAGCTTTGGTCGCCGGATTTCCGAATCTCGTGGTCGTTCAAACGCTTTCCAAAGCTTATGGAATGGCGGGTTTGCGCATCGGAATGGCGATTGCTCGTCCTGAGTGGGTAGCCGCTTTGAATGCGATCAAGCCGCCATACAACATCAGCTCGCTGACTCAGCAAACGGCGCTGGAGCTGCTGCGTTCTAGCGATTGGAGTACCATTCGCGCAAATATCATCCGCGAGCGCGAACGACTGGAAGCAGCTTTGAAAGCTTCTTCAAAGGTTACGAAAGTGTTTCCCAGCGAGGCCAACTTCATCCTGTTTCGCATTCCGCAGGCAAGCGCTGTTTACAACTATCTCACCGAACAGGGAATCGTTGTGCGTAACCGCAGCAGCCAGTTCAATTGCGCCGATACGCTGCGCATTACGGTCGGAACGGCCGAAGAAAACACCCGATTTATCAACGCATTAAACAACTACTAATGAGTAAGCAAAAAGTATTGTTCATCGATCGCGACGGCACAATCATCAAGGAGCCAAAGGATTACCAGATCGACAGCTATGAAAAACTGGCATTCGCCGAGGGCGTGATCAGCGCTTTGAAAACCATCGTTTCCTGGCAGGAATACGAATTGGTTTTGGTCACTAATCAGGACGGCATGGGAACAGAGAGCTTTCCGAAGGAAACATTTACCGGTCCGCACAAGCTGATGTTGTCGGTTCTGGAAAGCGAAGGCATCACCTTCGCCGAAGAATGCATCGATTGCAGCTTTCCGGAAGAAAATTCACCGAACCGCAAGCCGCGGACAGGCATGCTGCAGCGCTATTTCAGTGAAAACTACGATCTGGCCGACTCGTTTGTTATCGGCGATCGTTTAACAGACGTCGAGCTGGCGAAAAATCTCGGTTGCAAAGCGTTTTTGTATGGAAAAAACTGTGCGCTGGGAGCAGGCGAAATTGAAAACGAGGAGCTGGACCTGAAGCCTTATATTGCCCGTCGGGTGGATAACTGGAACGACCTTGTGGCTGATCTGAGACTGGGCGTTCGCCGACAGCAGGTGAGCCGCAAGACCGCCGAAACGGATTGCACGATCACGCTCGATCTCGATGGAACCGGCATTTCCGACATCACCACCGGAATTGATTTCTTCGATCACATGCTGGACCAGGTTGCCCGCCACGCTCAGTTGGACCTTTCGATTCGTATGAATGGCGATCTTGAGGTCGACGAACACCACACGATCGAAGACACGGCCATCGTGCTCGGACAAGTTTTCGACCAGGTACTTGGATCGAAACGCGGTATCGAGCGCTACGGTTTTTCACTGCCGATGGACGATTGTTTTGCCACTTGCGCGATCGATTTCGGTGGTCGGGCGGAGCTGATCTGGAAGGCAGAATTCCGTCGCGAGTTTGTCGGGAAACTGCCGACAGAAATGATTCAACACTTCTTTAAAAGTTTTTGTTTTTCAGCTCGTTGCAATGTATATGTTGAAGCAACAGGTGAAAACGAGCACCACAAGGTGGAAAGCATCTTCAAAGCCTTTGCAAAAGCGATCCTGATGGCCAAGCACCGTTCGGGAAACCTCGAATTATTGCCGACAACCAAAAACGAATTGTGATGGAAGTAGCGATCATCGATTACGGCGCCGGAAATGTGTTTTCTGTTCGTCAGGCTTTTCGGAGATTGGGTGTTGAACCTGTCATTACCGCCGATCCGAAGCTTATTAAAACAGCCGATCGCGTGGTGTTTCCAGGCGTTGGTCACGCGAAAGCGGCGATGGAACAATTACAGCGACAAGAGCTCGACCGTCTGATCCCGCAGCTGAAACAGCCGGTCCTGGGAATTTGCCTTGGAATGCAGCTGTTGTGTCAATCAACGGAAGAAGGAAACGTAAGCGGACTCGGCGTTTTCGATACGACGGTCGACAGCTTTACGCAGCGTGTGGTTGTGCCGCACATGGGCTGGAACGANNCTACGATGAGCCGTTTTCGGCCGCTTTAAAAAAGAACAACTTCACCGGAGTGCAGTTCCACCCCGAAAAAAGCGGCGCGGCCGGTGAAGCAGTATTAACCCGTTTTTTGAATACATAATGATAGCCATTCCAGCCATTGACCTGATCGATGGACAGGTTGTTCGCCTGTTGCGGGGCGATTTCGGCAAACAGACTTCTTACGACCGCGATCCGCTGGCTTATGCTCACCACTTATTTTCAGCGGGATTGAACTACCTGCACCTCGTGGACCTTTCCGGCGCGAAGCTGGGAAAACTGGTTCACGTCGGATTGCTGCAGAGCATTTGTGACACAACTTCGCTGAAGGTGGATTTCGGCGGTGGCGTTCAGTCGGAAACGGACATACAGACCATTCTCGGAACAGGAGCCAGCCAGGTCGTTGTCGGCAGTTTGTGTGTGAAGCAGCCCGCGCTGGTTGCCAAATGGATCCGGAAATACGGCGTTGAAAAATTCCTGCTGGCGATCGATACCGATGGTCAATCGGTCAAAATCAACGGCTGGCAGGACGGCTCGGGAAAAACGCTGACAGAGGTGGTCGCCGAGTTTTCTGCATTCAACGGAATTACCGTGCTCACCACCGATATTCGTCGCGACGGGACCGGAACAGGCGCCAACACGGAATTGTACTATCAGCTGGTGAACGATTACCCGACTGTTCGCTGGATCGCCAGTGGTGGAGTGGAATCCCTTTCCGACCTGGAAAAACTGCGCGAAGCAGGCTGTTATGGCTGCGTGATAGGAAAAGCGCTGCTGGAAGGCAGGATCTCGCCCGAAGCATTGGTTGCATTTAACGAACGAAACGATGTATAAACGCATTATTCCTTGTCTCGATATCCGCAATGGACGGACGGTCAAAGGCATACAATTCGAATCGATCCGCGACGCCGGTGATCCGGCGGCATTGGCTGCGTTGTATGCCCAACAAGGCGCCGACGAGCTCGTGTTGCTCGATATTTCGGCCACGATCGAAGAACGCTCGGCGTTTATTCCCGTGGTGGAAACCGTTGCGAGCCGGATCAACATTCCGTTTACGGTCGGAGGCGGCATTTCTTCGGTAGAAACGGCTTATGGATTGCTGCGTGCCGGTGCCGACAAGATTTCGGTGAATTCCGCGGCGGTTTTTCGCCCGGAGCTGATCAGTGATCTGGCAACGCAATTCGGAAGTCAATGTGTAGTGGTGGCGATGGATGTCAAGCGCCACGACAACGACTGGATAGTCTACACGCACGGAGGCCGCAACAGCACCGGGATTTCCATGCAAATGTGGATCAATCGCGTGGTTGAGCTCGGAGCAGGCGAACTGCTGATTACTTCAATGGATGGCGACGGAACCAAAAACGGCTTCGATTGTGATTGTTACCAAACGGTTGGGAAGCTGACGAATCTTCCGGTGATTGCTTCCGGAGGCGCCGGTTCGGTTGACCATTTCGAGGAATTATTCGGTCAAACGGCCGTAACCGGAGGCTTAGCGGCCAGTATTTTCCACTTTGGAGAACTGCCGGTACCGGTTTTGAAAACACAATTGCAGGAGCGTGGAATCCGCATGCGTCTGTCGCAAACAAGTAATTATGGAATTGAAATTTGATAAAGACGGCCTGATTTCCGCCATCGTGCAGGATGCCGTTTCGAAACAGGTGCTGATGCTCGGCTATATGAATGCCGAAGCGCTGAAACAAACGCAGGAAACGGGATTGATCACGTTTTTCAGTCGTTCACGCCAGGAAATCTGGAAAAAAGGCGCCACTTCGGGCAACTATTTACGGCTGGTGAGCTGGTCGGTCGATTGCGACAACGATGCTTTGCTGTTCCAGGCCCTTCCGGACGGTCCGACCTGTCACACGGGGAATGTTTCCTGCTTTCCTGATGCTTCTGCCAGCGAGCTGACCTTTCTTTCCAGGCTGGAGCAAACGATCAATGACCGGTTTACGAATCCGAAAGAAGGTTCGTACATTCAATCGCTCATTGGGAAAGGATTGCCGAAAATCGCACAGAAAGTAGGCGAGGAAGGCGTGGAAATCGTCATTGAAGCTATGCGCGACGAACCGGAATCGTTTCTCGGCGAAGCAGCCGACCTGTTGTTTCACTACCTCGTATTGCTGCGCGCAAAGAATGTACAATTGAAAGACGTACTGGCAGTTCTGGAACAGCGAGCGAAGTAAAAATCAGGCTTTTCGCTCGATCTTCTGATAGGAAGTAACGATGCCTTTGATCAATGCCGAGCTGAATCCGCTGTGTTCCATTTCGTTCAATCCGACGATCGTACAGCCTTTCGGTGTGGTCACTTTGTCGATTTCTTCTTCCGGATGGAGTCCGTTTCGGATCAATAGCTCTGCCGCGCCTTTGACAGTCTGATTCACGATCTTGTTCGCCGTTCTGGAATCAAATCCGACTTCGATGCCGCCCTGGATCATCGCCCGGATGAAGCGCAACGCGTAAGCAACGCCGCAAGCTCCGAGAATGGTTGCGGATTCCATCAGCTGTTCATCGATCCAGACCGTTTCGCCGATCGCATTGAATAACGCTTCCACGGTTTCCTTACGGTTCAGCGGATCGCGGTGTACACTCAACGCCGTTATGCTTTCCTGTACATCGGCGGCTGTATTCGGCATAGCGCGGAAAATCGATCCGCCGTTCGGTCCGAGCGCATCGCTCAGCTCCTGGATGCGAATGCCCGTTGCGACGGAAATAACCACGTGTCGGCTGGCATCGAAATAAGCAGCGTGTTCGCGTACGAAATCCAGTATGGTAAACGGTTTCAGAGCAAGAATGACCGTGTCGCATTCCTGTAAAGCCCGAATATTATCGTCTGTAAAAATGGTGCGCTCATCGGCCAAAGACTGCAAGCTTACGGGATTACGGCGCGTTCCGTAGATCAACGCTTCGGGGTAATGCTTGCGCAAGCCTTTTACAAGTGCCAACCCCAGATTTCCGCATCCAATAACTGCAATCTTCTTCATTTTGTTGTTTTTGTCACAAAACTATGGTTTTTTATCAAGATAAATAACTATTGTTTTGGACTACTTCCCTTAATTTTAAGCCGATGAATCTTTTTCTGTCTAAAATACTTTTGCTAACTGCTCTTGGAATTCAGCTCTGTTCTTGCAGCGGGCCAAAACCACCAGTTCCAAAACAGTTGAAACAAGTGGAATGCATTGTCTGGAACAGCGAAGATTCAATGGCTATGAATTTGGTACACCGGGGAATTGGTGCAAGCAGAAAAGTTTCCATATGGGTTTACGACAGCGTTGCCAGAATTAATCACAGGCTACCCGGAATGTTTCTCAGCGCAGGAAAGCTCTATGAGCTGGAGGGCGATAACACCAAAGCTATGAGCTACTATCAGAAAGAAACGGAACACGATTCCCGTATGCTGAGATCATCGTTTCCAGAATGCAGAAAACACCAATTCCGCATTGATTTGTTTCATGCTTATATTTTACTCAACGATTCGGTGAATGCATCGATTTGTATGAAAGCACTCCAAAAGAACAATGGCTATTATCCCTGGCCGACCCGTGATCAGGTTTTGTGTTACTATTGAAGTAGCGATCGGATTAATTTACCTCCTGTTTGTTGGACAAACTAACGCGATCAGTTCGTATCTTTGTTTTACCTGTTCGTCCGCCTGAGGCGGAGTGAAAACAGGATTCCGTCCCGAGTTGTCGGGATCGGGAGACCCATGCAGTTTTTGTTGACGTCTAACATTTTTAACGAACGGGGAGACTTGTTGCTTCAATGGCGGGCCGTATCTGCTTCGGCGGAAGAGGAGCAATCCAAACGACGGATTACAAAGAGGCACAGCGAACCAAATCGTGCTTTTCTGAGACGTTCAGAAAGTTGGCTGCATGGGTTTTTTATTTCTGATCCGGACTAACCGTATAGGAAAAACCCCGATTCCGATAGCTATCGGAACGGGGCTTTCTATCAGGCTGTAATCCGATTATTTCTGATAAGTCTTGTAAACATTGGATTTACGATCGCTTCCTTCCGTGATGAGCGTTTGCTCGTCCAGCTGACTGATCTGGAGCTTTTCAACATAGGAAGTGTCGTTTTTCAGGTGATTCAGCGTGAGGGTCTTTCCATCCAGCTCCCATTGTCCGTGAGAACGCTCGTTGATCATCGGCAATCCTTTTTTCTTCCAGGAAGGATCGATGAACGTGTCGTAAATAAGGAAATAACCGCCTTTTTGTATGTGCAGGATCACATAGGTGGGCTGATCGGAATAGGCAACGCCTTTTTCGCGGGTGGAATTACGTTCTTCTTTCTGGAGCTTCCATCTTCCTACCAGTGAAGTTGAATTGGATTCGGTGGTGGTTTTTTCTGTTGTTCCGGTTGACTCGGAACACCCTGCCAGCATAGCCGAACAGAGAATTAAAGTAGCGCAAATAGTTTTCATGATCTAAATATAACCAAGAACAGAAAAGAGCGCAACGGGTCGAAGACTTTTATCATTTTTCCAATTTTCGTCGCCAAATTTCACAGGTAATGGCGCGATGATCGGAATACGTTTTCCGCTGGATACTGAAGTTGCGCGCGGCGAGCTCCTGCGTATGGAAGATGTAATCGATTCGTCCGGCCGGTACTTTCCCGACATAGGTGACACCCAATCCGTTCGACGTTTCGCGGTAGGAATCCACCAGCAGCTTATCGAACTGGTTGTAGACATACGAAAGCGGTGTGTCGTTGAAATCGCCGCAGATGATGACNNCGCCTGATCTGCCCGCTCTGGATAAGCTATACGGAGCTTTTCGATCAGCAACCGGAAAGTGGATTTCTTCTCGGCGCTGTTCGGATTGTCTTCACCGAACAAAGCGTAATCGTCCTTTTGTAGCTTGATCGATTGCAGGTGAATGTTGTAAATCCGGATCGTGTCGTTTCCTTTTACGATGTCGGCAAATACACAGTAATTATCACTGTCGCGCGTTTTGAACATCACATCGCCTTTCGCGATCATCGGGTATTTGGAAAGCATGCAGATCCCGAAGTTCTCACGGCCGCCGAATTTGTGCGAATAGCGTTCCTGGTAGGCTTTGATCTTCAGCAGGCTGATCAGCGTGTCTTTGGTCGAGAAATTGGTCGGGCTGTCCTGGTGGAAAAATTCCTGGAAACAAACCACATCCGGTTGAATTTCGTTGATATAACTGATGATCGCAATGCGGTTTTTCTGAGCAATCTCCGGCGATTCGTTGTAGCGGTCGAACAAACGAACATTATAGCTCATGATTTTCCACGGCGTAACGTCTTCGGGCACTTCCGGCTCGGAAAAAGTGATTGCCAGCGTGCGGAAATGCAGATTTCCGCCCAGCAAAACCACGCCCAGGATCACCAAAGCCCATCGCGAGCGCTTCAAAGCCCAGTAAAGGAGGAACAAGAGTGTGACGCAAATGATGATCGGGTAGCTCAGTCCGAAAAACGGCAGGAGCCAGAAGGTTTCCGGGTGAACATACGGACACAGATAAGCCAGGAACAGGGAAAGCAGGCACAGAATAGTCAGTACCTTCATCAAAGTGGCAAAACGCCCCGATTTCCCTGCTGTTTTCGCCATTACTTTTTGCTTTGAGAGAACAGGAATTCTTTTTCCGCCTTGGTCAGCGATTCGTAGCCCGATTTCGAGATCTTGTCGAGGATCGCATCGATGCGTTTCTGACGCTCCTTCGCATCCATGTTGTATTGCTCGTCGGATTTACCCGAACGAACACCGCCACCGCGCTCGGCACGCATGCGCGGTTTCGGATTGAACAGCTTACTGAAGAACGCCAGGAAGCGTTGTGTGAATTTCTCCGACATATTGATAATGTTCGAAGAGGAATGCAGGTTCTGTACCGAAAGAATCCCGGTCAGCGCTCCACCGATATGTGCAAAATGTGCCACGCTGTCGTCGGAGCCCAGGTTGAGTAGATTCGAAAGTAGGAAAATTCCCGCCAGCAGGATCAACGGAACAGGTAATAAGCCAAACAGGTTTATCTGCAACGACGGACGGTAAAAAGCCATCGCGATGAAAATGGCTGTAACGGAACCCGAAGCGCCTACTACGACTGCGTTTTCGCTCATTCCCGGAAACAATGCATGAGCAAGCAGCTCGAAGATTCCACCTACGATTCCGCCGATTACATAGAGGTGCGTCAGCCTGCGGGCATTGAAAAACTGCAGGAACATATTCCCGGCAACATACAGGAACAGCATGTTGAAAAGGAAATGCAGGAAGCCAAAATGGGAGAAAATGCTCGTTACCAATCCCCATGGCTTGTGCAGGAACTTATTGAAATCGGTTTCGAGCGTAAAAACGTCGTGCAGGACTCCCGACAACGTGCCGCCGGCATTGCCCGACAGTTTTTCGATCACTAGGGAAATACCAATGAGCAGAAATACGACCGTGTTGATGAAGATCAATCGGATGTGCGCACCGCCATGTCGGTACTGGTGCTTGAGCTCGTCGATAAATGTGCGTTCGGTTTGCATAGTATCAGTTAACGATGAATCAATAGAAATTCGTGCGGTTCCTTCGCCAGATCAGGACCAAAATGGCGCCAACGATCGCTCCGCCAACGTGTGCAAGGTGAGCGACGTTATCGCCGGCAACCTGGTAGAAGCTACGGTACAGTTCGTAAACAAAATAACCGCCTATCAGGAACTTGGCTTTGATCGGAATAGGTGGAAACAACAGCATAAGTTCGGTATTCGGGAACAGGATCGCAAAAGCGGCCATGATGCCGAAAATGGCCCCTGAAGCTCCGACCATCGGAGTAAAACACATCTCGTAGTATTTCTGCAACGCAGCCGGTGGATTGACATATACTTGTCCGCTGAGCATCAAATTGTCGATCGTTTCCAGCGAAGGCGTTCCCATCGCAGCAATTTCTTTGCGCAGCTGGATGATCTCAAAAACGCCAATTGCATTGTAAAGCGCAAAAGCACCAATAGCTGCCGAGATGTATAGGATAAAGAAGCGTTTCGGTCCCCAAAGCTTTTCCAGGAATCCGCCAAACATTACGAGGGCGAACATATTGAAGAGAATATGGAACACGTCGCCGTGCATGAAAAAATAGCTGATGATCTGGTAAGGCTTGAACAGTGGCGAGTTCACGTAGTGCGCTCCCAGCATGCTGTTCAGATCTATGTTTTGTGTTTGAAAGAAAAAAGTCAATGCGAACATCAGAATGTTCAGTATCAACAGGTTTTTAGTTACTTGTGGAATGTCTCTGAGCATTGCTAAAACAGTTGGATTAAATCTTCGTTGGTAATGGTGTGTAAAATGCGCTTGCCATTCGGTGTGAACTGGTGCTCGCTGTGGGCGAACAGGCGTTCGAGCAGGTCGGCGATCACTTCTTCTTCGTTGGAAAGCTTCACATGCATACTGCCGGCAAATGCCAGCTGCGACATGGCCGTGTGAGCGATTTCGCCTTTGTCGAGCGTCCCCATCTGGAGTTGTTCGAGGATCTTGTCGACACATGACAACACGGTCGATTCGGTCAGAATTTCCGGAATACCCGTCAGATTGAGTGTTTCCTGTTCCCAGCTCCACGAAAAACCGATGCGTTCCAGCGTTGTGCGGTGTTCATCCCATGACAGCTTTTCCTGTTTCGACAGGTTCTTTTCCAATGGAAACAGCAATTGCTGCGAAGCCAGCGGAGAAACGTAGAAACCACGCATGAGCTCGTCGTAAAGCAGGCGTTCCTGTGCACGACGGTAATGAACGAGCAGCAAGCCGGTATCGATCGCGGCTACAATGAACGAGCCTTTCAGAATATACGGACCGTGCGGATGCAAAGTNNGGATGCAAAGCCGCCACGTCGAGCTGTTGTTGCTCCGGCTCCGCTTCCTGTTCCGAAACGGTGAGCTCGTCGGTATTCCAGAATTGTTCCCACCGGGAAGTATCCGTGTGCTTTTTGATCCCGAAACCGGCCTGGTTCAGCGCTTTGCTGAACGATGTCGTTTTGGTTGCCGTTGTTGCCGAAGCAGCTGCAGATTCGGTTCGGAACGGATTAAAGTTCTTGTCGACGCGAATCNNTAATCACCGGTTCAACGGCCGGTGCGTCGAGCATCGAAAGCGGAAGATCGAATTCGCTTTCCCGATCGAAATCGAGCGTAGGAGAGATGTTGAATTTCCCCAGTCCGAGACGAATGGCGCTGCGCAGGATCGAATAGATCGCTTTGTCTTCTTCGAACTTGATCTCCGTTTTCGTCGGATGAACGTTCACGTCGATGTGCTTCGGATCGATTTCGAGAAATAGGAAATAGCCCGGATAGAGCTTCGCCGGCAGNNGGCAGCAATTGCTCAAAAGCGGCCGACACAGCGTGATTGAAATACGAATCGCGGAAAAAGCGGTTGTTCACAAAGAAGAACTGCTCGCCGCGGGTTTTCTTGGCTGCTTCGGGCTTAGCCACGAATCCTTCGATGCGTACGATATCGGTTTGTTCGTTCACCGGAACGAGCTTGTCGTTGTAGTTTTTGCCGAACACATCCACAATGCGCTTGCGGAGCGGTCCGGGCAGCAGGTGATAAATTTCCTGATCGTTGTGGACCAGTCGGAATGCCAGGTCGGGATGGGCGAGGGCCACGCGCTCGAATTCCTCGAGAATGTGACGGAATTCTACATTGTCGGACTTCAGGAAATTGCGTCGGGCAGGAACGTTGTAGAACAGATTCTTCACTTCAAACGAAGCGCCGACGTTGCATTGAACGGGCTCCTGTTTTACAATCGTACTGCCTTCAATGTGAATGAGCGTTCCGAGCTCGTCTTCGGTGCGACGCGTTTTCAGGCTCACATGGGCGATCGCCGCAATGGAAGCCAGCGCTTCTCCGCGGAAACCTTTTGTGGTGAGTGCAAACAGGTCGCTTGCCTGACTGATCTTGCTGGTAGCATGACGCTCGAAACAC
>DJFN01000127.1:0-3607 GCA_002432085.1 Flavobacteriales bacterium UBA5871 | reverse complement strand
ACTTCGCCGGCAGCGATCTGGTTGGCAATATGATCGGGAAGTAAACGGATTACATCAGCCATGGAAATCGGTTAAAAGGGTTCGTTTTTGACTGTTGGACAGCGGAGAAAATCTCCGAAAAAAGAACCGTGATTATTGGATTCCTGATAGCTGAAATGCACAACCGCTCGTCTGATACACATCCTGCAAACATACGATTTATAATCGTTTTTCTGAACCGTTTTCCACCAATTCCCGTTCCATTTTTGATCGCCTGACAATGCGTCAGTTCGTTGTCTACTTTGATAGAGAAACGGCTTAAAAACCTTCTTCCTTGAGGGAGGATCGAGGAGGGTGGCTTTGAACTCACAATAGGATAGCCACCTCCCTCAATCCCTCCTCGAGGAGGGAAGAATGTGCAACCTTTTAGAATTGTTGAGCGACGATAATCTGTATTTTTGTCAAAAACGCATTCATCATGACCCATTCGCGGTTCCTGGCCTTCTCCAGCCTGACGATTCCCTTTGTTCTGTTCTTCTCCGCCGGTGTGCATTCTCCGCGCTTTCTGCCGAAACCGGCTACTCCCGATGCCGGAGAAGATAAATGGGTCAACAGGGAGCTGGCCAAGCTGACGACCGAAGAAAAAATCGCGCAATCCTTTATGGTGGCGTGCTGGTCGAACAAAAGCGAAGCTCATTTGCAGGAAATCGAACAGCAGATCCAAACCGACAAGATCGGTGGTGTGATCTTCTTCCAGGGTGAACGTCAGAATCTCGTGAATGCAATTGAGCGTTTTCAGCAGAAAGCAGCGGTTCCGCTTTTGATCGGTATGGATGCCGAATGGGGAATAGCGATGCGCATTTTCGGAGAAGAGCGTTTTCCGTACGCCCAAACGATCGGTGCGGCCGATGATCTGGAATTGACGCGCAAAATCGGCGAATACATGGGCATCGAATGCAGTCAGCTGGGCATTCACCTGAATTTCGCTCCGGTAGCCGATATCAACAGCAATCCCAACAACCCGGTGATCGGTTTTCGCGCTTTTGGCTCGTCGACCAACCACGTGGGCAAGCACGTAAACGCCTTTGTTCGCGGAATGGAAGCAACGGGCGTGCTGAGCTGCATCAAGCATTTTCCCGGTCACGGCGATACCGACAAAGACTCGCATTACGAATTGCCGGTCGTTTCACATACGCTGCCGGTTTTCGAAAACATGGATTTCATTCCATTCAGCAGTGGCATTGCGGCTGGAACAAGCGCAGTGATGGTGGCGCATTTGAACGTTCCTTCACTCGACAGCACCGGAACGCCGAGCAGCTTGTCGAAACCGGTTATTCAGGGTTATCTGCGCAAAAAGCTCGGTTTTAACGGACTTGTGGTTTCCGATGCGCTGAATATGCAGGCCGTGAGCGATCGTTACGGCAAATCGGAAGTGGTGGCGNNAGTTGCGACATTCTTCTTTATCCGGAAAGCGTTTCCGAAGCCATTGCGCTGATCAAACAGAAAATTACCGCCGGCGAGCTCACGATGAACGATGTGGACGAGCGCTGCAAACGCGTGCTTCGTGCGAAATACAAAGCGATCGTAAACCGTCCGATGATCAAGCGTCCGGACCCCGCAGTTGGCCGTGCACTGGCGATCGCGCAAACGTATGAGAAAGCCTTTACGGTGTTGAAAAACGAAGGAAATGCGCTGCCGATCGACCGANNATATTAAGATTGCGCGCATCAGCATCGGAATGCACGCCGGCTCGTTCGGTGAAAGCCTCGACCGTTATGCGAACATCGAACATTTCCATTACTTCACCGTCGACGAAGCGCTGCGACGTATGAAAGCGACTTCCGAATGGGAACAATACGATGTCATTTTGACCGATTTTCATGCCAGTACGCAACGTCAGCGCGATTACTACGGCTTCGGCTTGTGGGAAAAAGTGCTACAGCGCTTGCCGGAGCAGCCGAAAGTGATTTCCGTGTTCTTTGGAAATCCGGCCGGACTTTCCCGCGTAACGACATTGCCAACGCAAATGGACGCATGTGTTGTTGCGTACGAAAATCATCCTGTTGCTCAGGAACGTGCCGGTCAGCTGGTCATGGGCGCGATCGGCGCGAACGGAACTTTGCAAACCGCCATTAACGAGACATTTCCTGTTGGGGCGGGGATCAAAGTGAATGGAAACGGTCGTTTGAAATACACTGTTCCGGAAGAACTGGGCATTTCTTCGGCAAAACTGAATGAAATCGATGCCGTGGTTGAAAACGCCATTCGTTCGCGCGCTTTGCCGGGCTGTCAGATCGTAGTGGCTGTGAAAGGAAAGATCATTTTCCGTAAAGCATACGGAACGACGATGTATGAACAGGGCGATTCGATCACGAACGACCATTTATACGATATCGCTTCGGTAACCAAGATCGCTTCTTCGACGATGTCATTGATGAAGCTTGCTTCCGAAGACAAATTCGATGTCGACAAAACGTTAGGCGATCTTCTGCCGGAAATTGTGGAAGGAACGCCTTATGCGAAGCTCAAAGCACGTGATCTGCTCACGCATCAGGCCGGACTGACGCCCTGGATTCCGTTCTACAAATCGACGCTTGCCAATGGAACGCTCGATCCGGCGATCTACAGCAAAACCAAAAAAGAAGGCTTTTCGACGCCGGTAGCCGACAACATCTGGATCCGAGACGACTATGCGCAAACGATGATGAAAACCATTCTTCGAACGGCACTTTCGGGCAAAAAAGCTTACGAATATTCCGATCTCGGCTATTACTTCTTCAATCAGTACATCAAAAAAGCCAGCGGACAATCGCAGGACCAGTATGTGCTGAATGCGCTTTACAAACCGTTGGGCTTGCGGCGCATTACGTACCTGCCGCTGAAGCGTTTCCCGCTCAATCAAATTGTCCCGACCGAATTCGACAAGGAATACCGTCAGCAGATCGTTCACGGTTACGTACACGATCCCGGAGCGGCGATGCTGGGCGGCGTAGGCGGTCATGCCGGAATTTTCTCCAACGCAACCGACCTGGCGGCGATTATGCAATTATTCCTCAACGACGGTCAGATCGGTGATTACAGCCTGATCGATAAAGCCATTGTGAAAGAATACACGCGTTGTCAGTTCTGCCCGGGCAATCGTCGTGGAATCGGCTTCGATAAACCAACTGTAAACCGTCAGGGCGGACCAACCAGCTCGCTTGTTTCACTGAGCAGCTTCGGGCATTCGGGCTTTACGGGAACACTGGCCTGGGCCGATCCGGAATACCAGGTGAACTACGTCTTTTTATCAAACCGCGTCTATCCCGACGCCGACAACTGGAAAATTACCAATATGGGGATCCGCACGGAAATCCAACGCATTATTTACGAAGCCCTGTTTCAGGCTGGAAACCCACAATAAGCGACCCCGATGCAGCAACAAATTATGAAAATAGGAATTGTACTTTATCCCACATTCGGCGGTAGCGGAGTAGTGGCGACCGAACTGGGCAAAGCCCTCGCGCTGAAAGGCCACCAGATCCATTTTATCACCTATTCGCAGCCCGTTCGACTGGGAAGCTTCCGGGAGAACATCTTCTACCACGAAGTGGCCGTGAGCGATTATCCGCTGTTCGAATACCAGCCG
>DJFN01000233.1:7719-8003 GCA_002432085.1 Flavobacteriales bacterium UBA5871 | reverse complement strand
GGATCGTTTCCGGACGCGTTGTTGCGATCGTCAGCCACTGGTCGTCGGAACCGGCAATTTTATAGCGAACGTGGAAGAGCTTGGAGTTCACTTCCTTGTAGATCACTTCTTCGTCGGAAAGGGCCGTTCGCGCTTCCGGGTCCCAGTTGATCATGCGAACGCCGCGGTAGATCTTTCCTTTATTGTAAAGGTCGATGAACACGCCGATCACAGACTCGGAATATTCCGGATCCATGGTAAAGGCTGTGCGTTCCCAGTCGCAGGAAGCACCGAGCTTCTTGAGC
>DJFN01000233.1:0-7557 GCA_002432085.1 Flavobacteriales bacterium UBA5871 | reverse complement strand
TGTTCAACATGTGTCCCATGTGCAAGACGCCCGTTACGTTGGGTGGCGGAATGACGACGGTAAACGGCTCGCGATCATCCGGTTCGGAATGAAAGTAACCCTTTGCCATCCAGTGGCCATACCAACGTTCTTCAGCAGAACGGGGCTCGTACGTTTTTGGAATTTCCATGTTGTTTATTGTGATTATTAAGGCAGCAAAGGTAACGAAAATCCGTTTTGGGTAAAGGAGTATCCTGTGTTCAATCGTTCCGGAAATAAAGAACGCCCTCCGTTGCATAACGAAGGGCGTTCTCAGTGAAAGTGGTGACGCTATTTTATTCTTTGATCACACGATAAACTTCCTGTGAGCCTTCTACCTGCAACAGGTATACGCCTGCCTGCAGCTCGGAAAGGTTCAGCATGGCAGCATCGGTGAATACCTGAACGGTCTGGCCAAGCTGGTTCATCAGCTTACCGCTATATGTACCTCCCAGATATAGCTTGTCGTTTGTCGGGTTCGGATACGGCAACAGACTGTTGTCGTCGCTGTTCGGCATGGAAGCCGGCGCGGCACCGGATGCTCCTGCACGAATGGTGTAGCAGCTCTGACTATTGGCACCATTGTAGCCGAATACGCGGATATAATAGGTTCCTGCGGCCTGACCGTTGATCGTCACTGTCTCGGTTGCCGTGGAGCTTACGCCCGATCCGATCACCGTGCCGGAGCTGTTGTAGATCGTAAGGTCATAATCCACGCCGGAAGGACCGACAAGGCTGTATGTATTGTTCGAGGTTGTTGTCGTGGTGACTTTGAAATAATCGTTGTCGGAAGATGTAGTGATCGCAGCCGAGTTGGTTACACCATAAGTGATCGTTGCAGCAGCCGTGCGTGTTTCGTTCGGCTCGAACGCCGTTCCGCAAGAAGAACCTGTTGCCGTAGCTGTTGCTTTGATCGTGTAGCAAGTGGTGCTGTTCGCCCCGTTGTAGCCGAAGATCCGAATGTAATACGTTCCGGCTGCCTGGTTGTTCAGGGTAACAGTTTCCGTTGCGCTGCCGCTGGTTCCCGATCCGATCACTGTGCCGGAGCTGTTGTAAATGGTCATGTCGTAATCCACGCCGGAAGGACCAACGAGGTTGAACACGTTGTTGGTTGTCTGCGTCGTTGTGATGCGGTAATAATCGACATCCGACGAAGTGGAGATCGCTGCCGAGTTCGTAGCGCCGGAAGTAACGGCTGTTGCTGCAGATTGTGTTTCGTTTGGCTCGAATGCGGAAACGCACGGAGGTGTTCCCGGATCTGTCTCACAAGTAAGGGTGATACAGCTGTTTACGCGTGAACGGATCACGTCGCCAGGCTGCGGACCAAAACCGTTTGTCAGTTTGATGCCGCTGCTGGTCAAATGACAGTAGCTCATGACTGTTCCACCGACTGTCGATGACGGGATAGGACCTGTACAGCCTTCGCTGTAGCCGGCCTGCGGACCACAGCCGTCGATCGCTCCTCCAACCCAGCTGCAGGCATGCGTGTGCGGTGAGCCCAGGTTGTGTCCCACTTCGTGTGCCGTTACGTTCAGCGGCCAGCTGTAATTCGGGAAAGCAGGAATAGTGCCGCCCATTCCACCGCAGAAGCCGTGGCGGTAATAATCGCCGCTCTGGCAAAGCGTATTGAGCCAGGCAACACCACCGCCACCTGTTCTGGAGAACAAGGTTGCAAGATTGGCGTTGAAGCCCGTACGACCGCCCGAAAAAGCATCCAGATCGTTGTTGTACGAATCCTGCGTCGACCACACGTATAGCTGATTGAGCTGTGAGCCGATGCTTTCGTTGTTGTAAATGATCTGGAAGTTATTGAACAATGTCGTCATGTAATTTGTCACACTTTGCGTGCTTCCGAAATACTGATACATATTGTACTGCGTTTCCCAGAAATACGTCACGCACTTCAGCGCTACTTTCTCCTGCTCGGAAGCCGGTTCTTCATTCTGAAGCTGCTCCATCGCTTCCTGGTACTGAGCGGTCTGCTCGGCCATACAAGGCTGGTTGAAGCTGATTTTCAGATCGTCGTCCGAATACACGATATGCGTACCGTTCGTGTTGTCGTCCGTTCGCATGAATCCCGCTTCGATTATGCTGTTCTCCACTTCGTCTGTAATGATCAAAGCCGAGAATTCGTTCTCAAAAAAGCTGAAGGATACGATGGCGTTTTTCCCACGTAGCGTTCCCTGGTAGTAAACCCCGGTTTTCACGCCTTCAGCGTTGGCTGGAATGTTGGAGGAGATCTGGAAATTGTCGCCGAACAGGTCTGCTTTTACAAGATCGGCTGTGAGCATCTCACCTTTGAACGGCAGTTGTACGGTGAGTACTTCGGGTTGCAACGAAAGCAGTGTGTTGATCGTTGCGGTGTTGTTGTAATAGACGTAGCCGGCGTCGCTAACGGCCTTGTCGGTGGTAGTGGTGATGTTCGGCTGGATGCTTTTCGGCACGGCGTTGGCAAAATCCAGCAGGTAAACGCTCGAAAGCGACTGATAGCTTTCCTGCACTTTTAGCTGGTTTTTCAATGTGATGTTTTTCGCCGAAGCTGTGTAAGCTTCCTTTGGAGCCGGAACTTTGGAGAGCTCCTGTGCATTGAGGCCTGAGCATAGCAAGCCCATGAATGCCACTGGTAAAGTGTATTTTTTCATAAGAGTGTATTTAGTTGCTGTTAATGTATTGTTGTTTTTGTACTGAATTTTAACTCATTAACATTCTTTCACATTTGTTAACAATTAACATTTTGAGTTGAAATACAGAATGATTGCGTCGTAAAATGTTGATAATAAAACATTCTAACGCAAGTAGTTTCATCCGTTCCTTTATCTCGGATGCGTGAATAAATAGAAACTGTATTTTAGTTCGGGTTATGAAAAAACACTTCGTTCGTTCGGCAGTTTTGACGTGGAGAAGCATTCGCATTTTTTTCGAATGTTTTGCACTGTTTCTCTTTTTGTACTGGCTCACAATGTCTGTCCTTTCCCGGATCCCGGTGAAAGCAGAGCCCGGTGATGGAACGATTCAGATTTACATTACGTCGAACGGCGTGCATTCGGATGTCGTCGTGCCGATTCAGTCCGAACAGATCGATTGGGGAAAAGAGCTCGAAATAGCCGACAAGCTGAACCGTGATTCAACACGACGGTTTTTAGCTTTTGGCTGGGGAAACCGGCGTTTTTTTCTGAACACGAAAGACTGGGGCGATCTGACCTTCGGAACGGCATTCGGCGCCACGTTTCACATTGGAACATCGGCAATGCATCTGGTCCAGCGCGAAGAACCGGTGAAAGGAGAAAAAGACGTCATCCCGCTTAAGCTGACCGAAAACGAGTACAAGAAACTGATCGGCTTCCTGAAAGCCAGCTTCATCCATGTTCAGGATCATTACATCCCGATTCCAGATCATCCGTACAGCGAGTATGATTTTTTCTTCGAAGCGAAACGCTCGTACGGATTAACATATACCTGCAACAGCTGGACCAACGATGCGCTCAAAGCGGCTGGTCAGCGCGCCTGTGTCTGGACAGCTTTCCGCGATGGGATTTATTTGCAGTATGATAACTAAATGTAGCTCCGGAGCGACCGAAAAGTTACGGAGGATTGAAGTTATTTTCTTCGTACCAGGATCAGGGTTTCATTTTCGCCGGTTAGCGTGACTGTATGTTCGTTGTCGAACCGGTAGTTATAGGCGGACATCTCGTCGCCGGTTGTGATCACGATCACCTTGTTTTTCTCATTCATTTTGAATGTCGATTCTGTGACCGCGAATACTTCTCCGTCCGGCACCTCGACTTTGGCAACGCCCTTTTCATCGAACGAAAAGATCATTTGTTCCATCTCAGCGATCTGCCTGCGATACGTTTCCCGTATGGCCTGCTCATCAATTTTATCCTCTTCAAATGTCTCAAGTGTTGTGGTCACAAAATCCTCGATAAGCTGCTCCTGTACGGCCTTGTCCGTGGAAAAGATGAGATCGCCGTCGATATTTTTCATTTCGCTGATTGACCAGGTACCGTTGATCTGCTCGCGATCGGTCGGAAGCATCGTAAAAGAAGAGAGAAGGAGGAAGAGGAGAAGGTAACGCATGGTTAATTTTTTCAGAAAGATACGATTTTAAAGCAACAAAAAACCCGTCCTGATGACTATCGGGACGGGTTCGTGTTCGTTTAAAAACGATTAGTTCTTTTTCACGAGGGTGAATTCTTCAGATTCCCCTTTCATCGTTACTTTGTCTCCGTCGAACTTGTACGTGTATTTCATTTCACGGTCTTCGGATTTGATCACGATCTCTTTCTTTTTGTCGTCCATAGTGAACTTGGACTCTGTATCGCGCTCTTTATTCTCCTTGTCGTTCGTTTCTACTTTAGCAACGCCTTTCTCGTCGAATGTAAAAGTCATTTTTTCCATCGCTGCAAATTGCTTGGTAGCCATATCGCGGAGAGTTTTCTCATCGATACCTGCACCAGCGTACATTGCAAGCTGATCTTTCACCATTTCGTCAGTGAGTTCTTTTTGTTTTGCTTTGTCAGTGGAGAACATCACTTTGCCGTCACGACCTTTCAGCTCGTGGAAAGACCAGGTTCCGTTCAACATTTCACGGTCGCTTTTAGCACATCCTACCAAAAACAACACAAACAGAGGTAATACAAGTAAATATCGCATAAATTGAATTTTAAACTGTAAATATAGGAAAGGATGCGATGTAGCATCGCTATTATCCGATAAAATTCTGAACAATTCGTTGGTAATCTATAGAGTTCTGCGAAGCAGCAGGAAAGGATGAGCGGGAAAACCTTCCACTGTCAGCAAATCACCCTCGATGTGAAAGCTCACCGGAGTCGTTCTTCCGAAAACAGGATCTGTCATCAACAGCTGGTGTTTGATCGTATCGATTTGAAACGTCCAGCGTACGTCGAAATCGGAGTATTGAATCGTCAGTACGTCTTCAGTGGTGAACGTATAAGTAGTTTCACCGACTCTGTATAAATGATCTTCATAAGTTTGCCTGGTTAATTCCATGCTGGTTGGATGCAGACTGTCGGGCCGAGCCATCTCTTTTACTAGCATACGCTCCAGGATTTGCTGCTGCAAAATACTGTCGGATGAGTACAGTAATGTTCCATCCAGATCACGGCGTTCAAGCGTTTCCCACGTTCCGTAAATAGTGTGTTGATCTGACTGGGCAAAGCTTTCGCATATCAGCAACAGGAAAAAGCTCAATAGCAAGGTTCGGGGATTCATAGATGCTGATTTACAGGATAAAGTCGTGGTTAATATACCATTTTCCAGACACAATGGTTGTCATCCTGAAATCCTGTTTTCCTGAAATCAAATCAGACAAACCGTTTCAATCCGACACGTTTCCTCGGAATATCGATCTCCACAACCTGAACGTCGACATGCTCGTGCAGGGAAATGTATTTCGAAGGATCTTCCACGTATTCGTCGGCCAGATTTGATTTGTGAATGAGGCCGTTTTCCTTGATACCGATGTTCACGAACGCTCCGAAGGCTGTTACGTTGGTTACGATGCCGGTCAGCGACATACCCACTTTCAAATCGTCGATCGTGCGAATGCGGCTGTCGAATTCCAGGATTTTGGCTTTCTTGCGCGGATCGCGTCCGGGTTTTTTCAATTCCTTGATGATATCGTCGAACGTGTACTGGTCGATCTCCGGAAAATCGGCACGTTTCAGCGTATCCAGCACGTTGGCATTGCCGATCAGCTCTTGCAGGGAAAGCCCGGCTTTTTTCGCCAGCGCGGCTACCGTTTTGTAGCTTTCCGGGTGAACGGCCGAATTGTCCAGCGGATGCTCACCGTCTCGCACACGGAGGAATCCTGCCGCCTGCTCGTAGGCTTTGTCGCCCAGTCGTTTCACTTTTTTCAGCTCTTCACGCGAGCGAATGCCGCCGTTTTCGCTTCGGTAAGCAACGATGTTTTCCGCCAGGGCAGGGCCGAGGCCGGAAACGTAGGACAGCAAGTAAGGCGAAGCGGTATTCAGATCGACACCGACGGCATTCACGCAGGAAACAACGACGTCGTCGAGTGCGTCTTTCAGATGCGATTGATTCACTTCGTGCTGGTATTGTCCCACACCAACGGATTTCGGATCGATCTTCACCAGCTCGGCCAGCGGGTCCTGCAAGCGGCGCGCGATCGAGACGGCGCCGCGGATCGTCACGTCGAGGTCGGGCAGCTCCTCGCGCGCGACCTCGGAGGCGCTGTAGACGCTCGCGCCGGCCTCGCTGACGGGCACGACGATGATGTCCTTGAGGCCAGCCGAGGCCAGCGCCGCGCGCACGAACGCCTCGGCCTCCCGCCCGCCGGTGCCGTTGCCGACGGCGATCGCGTCGGGCTTGTGCGTCTTGACGAAGGCGACCAGCTCCTGCTCGGCCCGCGCCGCCGCGGCCGCGCCCTGGCTGGTGTAGAGGGTCGCCTGGGCCAGGTAGGTGCCGGTCTCGTCGAGCGCGGCGCACTTGCAGCCGGTGCGCAGGCCGGGGTCGACGCCGATGACGCGCCGGCCGCCGAACGGGGCCGCCAGCAGCAGCGCGCGCAGGTTGTCGCCGAACACCTGCACGGCCTCGCGATCGGCCTTCATCTTCAGCTCGATGCGCACGTCGGTCTCGATCGTCGGCGCCAGCAGGCGCACGAACGCGTCGCGCGAGGCGGCCACCATCTCGGCGTGGAACGGGGTGCCGGCGCGCGCCTTGGCCAGCGCCTCGATCCGCGGGGTGATGGCGTCGGCGCCGACGCCGATCTTGACCCGCAACACGCCCTCCTGCTCGCCGCGACGGACGGCCAGGAACCGGTGCGACGGCATGTTCGCGGCCGGCTCCTCGTGGTCGTAGTACTGCTCGAACTTGGTCGGCTGCCCGGCCTTGTCGGCCATCACCTCGGAGCGCACCGTGCCCTCCTTGGCGAACGCCTCGCGGACCATCGCCCGCACCTCCGGCGACTCGGCCAGGACCTCGGCGACGATGTCGCGCGCGCCGGCCAGGGCTGTCTTGACGTCGGGCACCTCGAGCTCGGCCTTGACGAACTTGACCGCCTCGGCCTGCGGATCGCCGTCGTCGGCAACGAGGAGCTGGTCACGGCGGAGGCAGGGCGCCGGGTCGCGCTGTCCAGCGGCGGCAAGGTCGTGCTGGTGCTGCACGGCGGCCTCGACGCAGCCAAGCTCGCCGCGCTGCAGGAGGCCGAGCCCGACGTGGTGCTCCTCGTCGGTGGCACCGACGGTGGCGACGCCGAGGTCCTCGAGGGCGACGCCGACTTCCTGTCGCGCGTGCCGTGGCCCGGCCCCGTCGTCGTGGCGGGCAACGTCGAGTCCCAGGCATTGGTCGCCGACCTGCTCACGGCGTCCGGCACCCCCCACGTCCTCGCCGACAACGTCGTCCCGCGCATCGGCGTCCTGGCCCCCGACAGCGCCCGGCGCGCGATCCGCGAGATCTTCCTCAGCCACGTCATCGGCGGCAAGCACCTCAGCAGCCGCACCGACGCCCGCGGGCGCACCTTCACCGAGATGGTGCGCGGCGCCACGCCCGACGTGGTGC
>DJFN01000004.1 GCA_002432085.1 Flavobacteriales bacterium UBA5871 | reverse complement strand
TGCCTACAGCGACCTGAAACAGCTATTAGGCGTTTAAGCTTCCGAGCTTTTGCAGGAATGCTTCCCGGTAATTCGCTCCGAGCGAAAAAGTTCGGTTTTTCCCGGTTTTATCGGTGATCGTCGTTAGCACGGAATCGGCGGTATGGCCTTTCACCCGGTCGATCGCAATGAGCTCGCCGCGTGAGATCCGGCAGAACTGATTTTCGGGCAAGCGTTCCAGCAATTGATCGAACGAAGTGTTCTTGATCACCCACGTTTCCCCGGTTTTCAACGTCATCAGCTTATCGCGACGGTCGATCGTTTCGGAGGAAATGAGCACGATCTGTCCCGAAAGCACGATCATTTTTCCTTTCGCCGTCTGTACCGAAAGCTGAACGCCTTGCTGCTCGCGCGAACGGATCAGCCGGATCACTTTTTCGATGGCTTGTTCGAGTCGCTGCTTGCGAACCGGTTTGCGGAGGTAATCGACGGCATNNGTCGAATGCGTCGGCGGCAAATTCATTGTGGGCGGTGGTGAAAATGATCGGTAGCTGAGCTAAATGCCGCGCCAGCTCCAATCCGTTCATCGCCGGCATGACCACATCCGAAATGCAGAAATCGGGATCGAGCGAAGGCAGCTCTTCGATCAGCTTTTGCGGATTATCGTAGGCTTTCAGCACGCGAATTCCGGGGATTTCCTCACACAGCGTCCGAAGATAGGAGAGCGCCAGCAGCTCGTCGTCGACCAGTATGCAGTTATACTCCCTGGACATTGAGATCGAGTTCTAAACGCGTGTTGAACACGTTGTCATCCTGTTCGGCGAACAGCTTGTATTTGCCTGCGTAAGCTATTTTCAGCCGCTCTTCGAGGTTCTTTAAACCGATGCCACCATGTCGTTTTCGGAGCGGTTCCTTTTCGCTGATACGATTCNNATTCCGAACTTCGAGCCGGAAAATCCCTTTTTCGAGGTAAAAGCTGATGGCAATGAACGACTCGTTCTTCTGGAAATCCGTGTGCTTGAAAGCGTTCTCGATGAGATCGACGGTTACCAGCGGGAGAATACGCAGATCAGCGAGTGTTTCGGATTGCGATTCCAGCGTATTCCGAATGGAAAGATCGAACAGCGGGCTCAATTTCAGGCGGTTGATCTCGATGAAATTCATCGCGAAATCCATTTCTTCTTCCAGTGAAACAAGCGGCTGATCACTTTCATAAAGAATGTAATCCAGTACGCCCGAAAGCTTGTCCATCGAATACCACGTCTGGTAAGCGTGCGACTGAATGGAATTGAGCGCGTTCTTGAACAGGTGCGGATTGAGCTTGTAGCGCAGGGCTTTCAATTCGCTCGAATGAATAATGGAGTGCAGCTCCTGGTTGCGCTCGGCAAGCTCGGTCTGCTGCCGCGTTTGTTCCCGCAAACGACCCATCAGCAAAGCGATGGCCAGCAAAGCTCCCAGCAGCAGAACGGACAGAAGAACGATGACGATCAGCATAGCAACGAATCTGCTTCAAAGCTAGTGAAAAGACAGAATGTTCGTATATTCGGATGATTCAAAACCTGCCGACGATGAGACACCTGTATTTCCTGTTCCTTCTGACACTTTTGCCGGGCAAGCATGCGTTCTGCGATACGATCGATTACTGGACGGTTTACCTGAACAACAAAGTAGTGGGGAAGTTCAACCAGAATCAGAAGCCTGAGCTGCGGCTGAAGATCGATGACGACGATACCTTATCGGTTGCCTACTATTTCTGCGGCTGGAAAACAAAAACCACGCTCGTATATTATGTTGCGCCGAATGATTCCATAATCGGCTGGAACGACGGTGATTATTACACAGATCAATCGACCCGATTTGTGTTGAGCAATCCGCATGATTCCCTGTTTTGGGACAACGCCTACTATGGCGACGGTCGGGTGGACATTCCCTGTAAAGAGCTGCGGCCTCTTTTAGCAGGATCACAGCCGGTCGACTTATATTTCATCGACAAAACCCGGGGTCTGAAAGGATTTCCGGAACAGCTTGTTTTTTCACTTTACCTGGAACGCAGCGAAGTGCCGGTGAAGAATATGAAACCACCGAATAATGCTTATTTCAGTTCCGATAGTGACGATGTGGAAGGTTTTTCCGTAGAAGAGCTCAAACAGCTGATAGAAGACTACCCTGCGATTTGCATAGGCTTCAGGCTTGTTCAATTGCCGGGCGACTCGGAAAAGCTGGGGAGGAAGCGTATTGCAGCCTTTGAGAAATTATTGAATGAAAACAACGTGAGCCGGAATCATTATACGGTGTCGACTGAAATCAAAACACGCACGAATACAGAGGATCCGTTCACCGGAGGAAAAGCACGTGCTGCGCTTGAAGGAATCGTGGTTTCGATAGACGGTCCTTGCCAGCTGGCTGAGCCGGTGAAGCAATAACTATTCTACTTATTTGGTAGATTATTTAATTCGAAATATAGCACTCATTCTTTCCCGTTCCTTTTTTTTCACTACTTTCGCGCGTCATAAATTTTATAAGAAACCGAATATGTCCTATTTGTTCACATCAGAATCTGTTTCTGAAGGTCACCCGGATAAAGTAGCGGACCAGATCTCCGATGCACTGATCGATCATTTCATGGCCTTCGACGCGCAGTCGAAAGTGGCTTGTGAAACCCTGGTAACAACCGGTCAGGTGATCCTGGCGGGTGAGGTGAAAACGAATACATACCTCGACGTACAAACGATTGCCCGTGAAGTGATCCGCAAGATCGGCTACACGAAAAGTGAATATATGTTTGAAGCCAACTCGTGCGGTATTGTTTCNNGACCAGGGAATGATGTTCGGTTACGCGACAAAAGAAACCGAAAACTACATGCCGCTGGCACTCGACCTGGCACATAAAATTCTGCAGGAATGCTCCCACATCCGCAACAACGAGCCTGAGCTGATCGGTTACCTGCGTCCGGATGCAAAGTCACAGGTGACGATCGAGTACTCCGACGACAACGTTCCGCAGCGTATCGATACGATCGTAGTATCAACGCAGCACGATGATTTCGGAACAGAGTACGAAATGCTCGAGCGCATCAAGACAGACATCATCAATATCGTGATCCCACGCGTAAAAGCCCGTCTGAAGCCGGAGCTCCAGGCGCTGTTCAACGACCAGATCACGTACCATATCAACCCGACTGGTAAATTCGTGATCGGCGGTCCGCACGGAGATACAGGTCTGACAGGCCGTAAGATCATCGTTGATACATACGGTGGAAAAGGTGCTCACGGAGGTGGTGCATTCTCCGGAAAAGATCCTTCCAAAGTAGACCGTTCGGCTGCTTATGCAACACGTCACATTGCGAAAAACCTGGTTGCTGCCGGTTTGTGCGACGAAGTACTCGTTCAGGTATCCTACGCGATCGGTGTAGCGAAGCCGTGCGGTGTGTTCGTGAACACTTACGGTACTGCGAAAGTAAACATGACCGACGGTGAGATCGCCCGCAAAGTAGAGCAGATCTTCGACCTCCGTCCATACGCGATCGAGCAGCGTCTGAAACTGCGCAACCCGATGTACAGCGAAACAGCTGCTTACGGTCACATGGGCCGTCAGAACGAAGTGGTGAAGAAAACCTTCAAATCACCTGACGGAACGGTTATCGAACGCGAAGTGGAACTCTTCACCTGGGAAAAGCTCGACTTCGTCGACAAGGTGAAAGCCGCTTTTGCATTGTAAGAAACAACTGAGAAAACAATACAAACGCCTTCGGAAACGGAGGCGTTTTTTTTATATCTCTCCCCTTGGAGGGAAGAACAAGCGCAGCTTGTGAAGACGTAGAGTCCAATATCGTTACGAAGTATCCCAATTGTTTTACTTTCTTTGTTCATAATCAATTTACTATTCATGTTTAAGATCATCTTTGAGGGAGAACACAAATCGTTAAGAAGCTTTACGAGTGATGAATTGAATGACTTTACTGTCATCACAGGTGAAAACGGTTCAGGGAAAAGTCAATTAATTGAAATTGTAGAGAAGAGAACTAATTCTCAGATACCAGGATTGAAAAAAATAGAATTCATTCCTTCAATAAACCGAATTCAGTTAGAAGGAATTGAAAGTAATAAGTTAGCTACTGTTGGAAACTATATATGGGAACAGAAGATTCGAGATTATATTAACGAGTATAGAAGTATGGAACTTAGCGCCAAAAAAATAGCTAAATTTCTAGTTGATAACAAGGTATGGTTAGATGACCTTTTCGTTTCAGAACATCCAGAATTAAACAATATTGAAGGACTTGATAAAACAGAATTAATATCATTAATGCGAACATTTATACTTCGCCGGCGTCCAATATCATACGACGTTACTGAAGAACAAATGCTAGAAGAAGGAATAATATCAGAATTTAGGAGTCAGTCTTTTGGATGCTCTGAAAAAACGGCAAAGGTTGCGGCTATTGTTTCGGAATACAGAAAAAAGGATTATGAAGATCTAACTGAATCTGATTTCATGAACACGTATTTGGGAGTGGAATTCATTGATACGCCAGATTTGTTTTATTCTCAGCTTGAAGCGATTTTCTATCATTATCTGAAAATCCGGTACGATAATAGCCATAACTATTTTCAAAAGAAGGAATATGGGCAAGTAAACAGCGCTATTAGAGACAATGAGTTTGATTCACTCAATCCCGCACCTTGGGACATTTTCAATGAAATTTTTGAAAAACATTCAATAGACTTCAGATTCAAAATCATTAACCGAGAGGATTTCACTCCATATAGCAATATCGATTTCGAATTAGTTAAACAGTCAATAGGAAAAGTCGTCACACTGGACAACCTTTCTTCAGGTGAGAAAATAATAATTGGCTTAATTATCAAACTTTTTGTTAGTCGCTATCATCATGATGCACATCTTCAATATCCTGAATTAATACTTCTTGACGAACCCGATTCTCATCTGCATCCACAAATGTCCAAACTATTAGTCGACGTATTAAATGAAACATTCGTTCAGAAATTGGGAATTAAAGTGATCATGACTACTCATTCACCATCAACTGTTGCACTTTGTCCAGAAGAATCGATTTATCAGTTGTCGAATCATCCTGAAACATCTTTAAAAAAGATTGATAAAGATGCAGCATTGAAGATGTTAACAGGATTCATCCCCACATTATCTATTGACTATAAATGTCATCGACAAGTGTTCACTGAGAGTCCGACAGATGTGGAGTATTATCGAACACTTTTTAATAAGCTAAATGAAGATCCGGCATTTGACTTTGCTCTTAAGCCTTATTTCATCTCTTCATCTGCTGGAACAACAAATTGCTCCGATGTTGTTGACGTAGTTGCTGCAATTAGAAAATCCGGCAATCAAACAAGTTTTGGAATTATTGATTGGGATACAAAGAACAAATCTAGTGATCACAACTATGTGAAAGTGCATGGAGAAAATGAGAGGTACAGCATTGAAAATTTCCTCTTTGATCCAATATATCTTGTTGTTCTTTTCATGCAAATGGGAGGTGCTGACTATGTCTTTGAAGGAACAGGAACAGACAAGACCTATTCTTATCAGTCTATTGGAAATGAATCCAACGAATTTCTACAAAAAGTTACAGACTGGTTTTTCGAGAAATTCTATTCTGCATTTCCGGCATCTGTTACCAAAGAGAAAAGAGAAATAAAAAAAACAATCGAATACCTCAATCACAAGATGGTAAACGTTCCGACTTGGTACTTGGAACACAATGGACATGATTTGCACGAAAAGCTGAAAATGACTTTTCAGTCCCTTCAAAATGGCAAATACGCTTCAGAAACCAAATTAAAAAAGGAGCTTACGCTTATAATGGCGAGATGTTATCCGTTAGTGCCAAAAGCATCTGTGGATTTGATAAGAGAAATTATTGAACATTAAGTCTTCTACAGATGTTATCAACGCACAAAACGTCGTCGATGGATTTCAGTCCATCGCTATAATCATATTCAGCAACCAATAAGTCAATTGCAGTATTTTCAAGCGGTTCGTACCCGCGACTGTCTTCTTTATCAGGATTTGAACTAGTTTTAGAGCAACAATTTTTGCCGGACCTGTTTACTTATCACGGATCCGGCATTCAGAAAGAAAACGAAGCCATGAAATCCTTCCTCCTGCTCATCTTTTTGCTCTGCCTTTCGGCCATTCATGCACAGCCGCGTAAAGTCGACGATATCCTTGCCCAGCGCGAACAGCTGCGTCCCGTTTACAATCTCAAAACGAACCTGTTCAGCGCACTTGTGCTGAATATGTCCTATGGCAACAACGAATTGATCTCGGAAACCGACCGGAAGCTGCTGGCCGAAGCGCAGGTGGTGAGCATCGACCTGGTGTTTACGGATTTTCCCAAGGGACAGGATTTGAAAGCCCTCAACCGAAGCCGTATCGAGAAGATTCAGCGTATTAAGAAAGAGCTGGTTTCGGATGCGAACATCCAATGGCGCGTCATTCGTCAGACTGCCTGTACCAATGAAGCGGAAGCCAAGGTCTTGTTCCACGGCGTGGTGATCCATTACCGTCCGCCGCAAAACAAGGAAACGGTTAAGGTCGATATCGCTTACCTCGAGCAATTGCCTTCCACGGGCGATTCGTTGAAAGCGCTCGTATCGAAGGAGCGGCCATACGGACTGAAAATGACCGATACGACCGTTATTGCCGCTTTGAGCCGTAACAAACAGTGGAAAGATATGCTGATCGTGTGCGATATGACGGGAAGCATGTCGCCCTACAGCGCTCAGCTGCTGGTGTGGTTCCAGCTCAAGATGAAGGACAAACGGGTGAGACAGGTTGTGTTTTTTAACGACGGCGACAACAAGACCGAAAGCGCGAAAGTGGTCGGGAAAATCGGTGGCATTTACATGGCGAAGGCCAACACCTATGAAGAGATACTGACTGCCGCTCAGACAACCATCAAAAACGGCGGTGGCGGCGATGCTCCGGAAAATAACTGCGAGGCCGTTCTGCGTGGCATCGATTCGGTTCCGCAGGCAAAAGACATTATCCTGATCGCCGATAACCTGGCCAATATCAAGGATATTTCATTATTGGAACAGATCAAAGTTCCGGTACACGTGGTGCTGTGCGGAACGGAATATTACCCGCTGAATCCGCAGTATTTAACCCTTGCGCGTGTCACGGGCGGCTCGGTCCATACGATGAAACAGGACCTGAACGATCTGGCAAAGCTCAACGAAGGCGAAACGGTGAAAGTCGGAAATGCGACTTACCAGGTCGTCGGTGGACAGTTTATACAGGTGGCAACGAGGTAGTCCGCAAAACGGATTAAATCTTCACCAATTCCTTCCCGTTCCATTTATACCGGGTCGTTTCATCCTGCGAATAGACGATTTTACTTTCGGTAGGATCGTTTTCATCATCGACGTACTCGCCGGCTTCTTCGCGGAGTATGATGCGGTCTTTTTCACCTTCCATATCGGCAGGGAAAAGAAAGCGCTGAGAGCCGAAAACCGGAGCGTCGAACATATCCCACAGCTGCTTGACGAAAATGAGCTTATTGTCCGCCCAGAAGAGGGCAACAGCTCCACCGCCGTCGCCGCAGAATTCACCGAAGCCGTCAACGTACAGAACGTCGTTTACGGATTTCAATCCGCGGTTGCCGTGATTGGTAAACGTGTGGCGCTTGGTCACTCTGCCAAACCCTTCGAAAGAAAGCGCCTGCAATTGTTTATTGCCTTTTTCCACGCGGATCTGCAAGATACCTTCGCCGTCAGCGGTTGCTTTTTCGATTCCGAAATGGAACACGATGTCCGGGTTTTCCGTGCTGCGACACGAAGCCATAGCGATCTTTCCGCCCCACACGTAGCCTTTCTGCTTTTTGTTGATCTCGACGTAATACCACGGCATGTCAAAGTTGTTGAGACGCGTGACCTTATCGCTTTTGCTGATGATCTTCAGCTTCGATCCGATCGGCAGTTTCGTCACTACTTCGGCATTCAGATCGGCCGATTTCCGGATATTGACGCTGTCGCCCAGCAGGTAAACGGTCTGACCAACTTCAAATTCATAGGGAATCTGGTATTCTTCTTCGTCTTCCTGGCTGAAAGTAGCAACATTCAAAGACAGAAAACCCAGCAGCAGAAGGATGTATTTCATCGTGTAATTTTTCTGCAATCATACGAAAAAATGTGCCACATTTTTAGTCATCGGTCAGACGGTCTTCCGTCTCCGGTCAATCCTGAAGTCCATGCGAAGTAAAAGAACCGAGACTGGCGACCGAAGACTGATGACTGAAGACAGTTCCTGATGTCTTAAAGTCCGCCGTGCGGACGCTCCTGAAATCCTGAAGCCTGCCTATGGGCAGGCGAGTCTTTAAATCAATTTGGATGCCTGATACAATTTCAATTCATCCCAGCTCACTTTGTCGCCGAGTTTTTCCTTGATGGCGTTGAGCGAAGTCGCCTGGATGTCTTCGATCAGCTCCTCGAGCTGGCGGATGCGTTCTTCGGTCATGACTTCTTTCAGTTCGATCTCTTCCGAGCGGATGAGGTTCACGAAGTGGCTGTTGATCGTATTGCCCGTAAGCTGACGGATTTTTGCGATCTCTTTTTTGGAATGTCCTTCGCGCAGTAATGCCAGTGTCTGGTGGTAAGTCGAAACCTTGACCTTCTTTTCTTTCGGCAGTTTTTTCTTGCGCAGCATGATGTCTTCGAACTCCTCGTCGTCGTAAACCGGATCGAGCAAAGAACGGTTTTGTCGTAACTCTTGCTTGATTGTTGCGATTTTAGCGATCTTGAAGTGCTGGATCTCTTCGCTCGACAACGCGTCGCGATCGACTGTTTTTCCAAGCATAACGGTTTCCATCAGCAGGCGCGCTTTCTTCAGCTTCAGAATGGTTTCCAGCAGGAGCATTTCCAGTTCTTCCAGCTCTTCGACGTATTGCTTGGTCTTGCGAACGAGGTTCAGCTCGGCGATCTTTTTCAGCGTCGAATAGTAAACACCGTCGAGGATTTTGAAGAAGTAGCCGTATGCCGCCTGTACGCGTTCATTGATAAAAGCCAGGTCGAGCTGCTCTTTGGTGAACAATTGATTGAGCTGCGACTGGAATTTACGTGCCGGCTCCATGGTGTTGACAACCGCTGCCGTCTGATGCGTTACCCAGATTTTTTCTTTTCCTTTTTCGGTTTTCGGACCGGCCAGCTTGTAGCTCGATTCGTGGATCTGCCATTGGCTCATCAGCTCGAACCAATCGAAAGCATTAACGAGCGAATAGTAAAGGAAATGCTTGGTTCCGTGTTCGAGGAAAGTCGTCAGTGTGTCTTCGTCCGCGCGATTGGAAGCATAGGAAACGACCTGCTGATCGCTCGTGAGTCCGTTAATTGTAAACGGCTTCAGCAAAACCAGTCCTTCGAGGCTGCGGAGCCGTGAAAGCGCCACATACGCCTGTCCGGGAGCGAATACCTGGGAAACGTCCAGCACGGCTTTGTCGAAGGTCAGTCCCTGACTTTTGTGAACGGTGATCGCCCACGCGAGCTTGATCGGATAATGCACGAATGTTCCGAGCACTTCTTCGCTGATCTCGCTCGTGTTGTCATCGAGCGTGTAATTGATGTTTTCCCATTCGTAGCGCTGCACTTCGATCGTGCGGTTCTCGTCGGGAAAATGCACCATAATCTCGTTCTCCGAAAGCGATTCGATGCGGCCCATTTTGCCGTTATAAAAGTTCTTTTCGAAGGAAATATCGTTCTTGATGAACATGACCTGCGCGCCGACTTTGAGCTCGAGTTTCAGATCAATAGGGTAAATGTGTTCGGGAAACGTTCCGGTGACTTCGGCTTCGTAAAAGAACGATTCGCCTTCCAGCGCTTTGAGCGAAGCGGTGTTGATCTCGTTCGCCTTGGCGTTGTGCGTCGTCAACGTAATATAGCCTTCGTGCTGCGACGGATCGAAATCAGGCTGTACGAAGCGATCGAGCAATACTTTGTCTTCCGGCGTAATGGTATTGTGACGCAGATTATTCAGTACGCCTATGAAATCCTGGTCCTGCTGGCGGTAAATCGTCGACAGCTCGATGTAAAGCGGCGGCTGTTCCTGGATAACGCGCGCGTGGAAGAAAAACAGGCCGTTGTAATAATTCCGCAGCACGTTCCATTCTTCCTGCTTGGCAACGGGTGGCAATTGCAGCAAATCGCCGATGAATAACACCTGTACGCCGCCAAACGGAGCGTTGTTTTTGCGAACGTTCCGCAACGTCCAGTCCATAGCGTCGAGCAGATCGGCGCGCAGCATACTCACTTCGTCGATAATGAGCAGCTCGGTGTTCCGGAACAATTGCTGACGTTGTTTGTTAAACCCGAAATGGCGCTTGAGTGTGTCTTTTGTTTCAAACTTCACCGAAGCGGTGTAATGCGGTGGCGGAATGAATTCCGGGATGAAGCCGCTGAACGGCAATTGGAAGAAGGAGTGAATGGTCACGCCACCCGCGTTCAGTGCGGCGATTCCTGTTGGCGCCACGATCACGGCCTGCTTGTGTGTCGAAGCAATGATCTTCCGCAATAAAGTCGTTTTTCCCGTTCCGGCTTTTCCGGTCAGAAAGATGTTGTGATTCGTCTGATTAATAAAGCGTTCGGTGAATTCCGCCGGGTTACTGATCGCCGCTGTAATTGATTTCATGCTATTTAATATACGCAAAAAGTGGACAACGCCACTCGTGCGATCGTGCTTTTTCCGATAGTGGAAACATCAAAGTTACGCGAAATTGGTCTTTAGTCGACGGTCTCCAGTCTCCGGTCAGGTTTTTAATCAGAATCCGTCTGGAGACCGGAGACTGGCCGACCGGTGACAGGCCGAAGGCCTAGTTCTTAATCACCTTTCCGCTCAACACCTTATCCGTGCCTTTGAGATAAACCTTCAGAATGTAAACGCCGTCGGTGAGCTTGCTGAGATCGAGGTTGCGCTGGTTAAATCCGGGTTTGAGAGCGACGTCTTTTTCCGAAACAACGAGCTTTCCGGAAATATTGTAAAGCGAAAATGTAGCCGAAGCCCTGCTTTTTGCGTCGATTTTGACCTGCAGCTCGTCGCTGACCACAAAAGTCGATAGCAGCGAGAAATCGGTCGAGCTGGAAACCGCCGGATTCAGGCTGATGATGTCGGAATGGGCCGATTCACCGTTTTTGTCTACCATGTTCAGACGGTAGTAAACAACGGTGTTGAAGTCGCCGTCTCTGTATTGGTAGTCGCAGGTCTGTCCGGCCGGACAGTTGCCGTTGACAGTGTAGATTTTGAAAAAGTTCGAGCCGTCGACCGAACGTTCGAGCTCATAATGGGAGAAATCCACTTCGTCACTGGCCGTCCAGCTCACTTTTGTACCCGATTTCCCTTCTTTTTGTGCCGAAAAATGAATCAGATCAGCCGAAAGCGATGTCATCGTTGTCAGACGCACGTCGTCGATCGCTACTGAAGGATCTGTTCCCGAGCCGTTTCCGTTGTTCATCCAGTGGAAAGCGACTCTTACGTTCGGATTGTTCTCGAAGGCCGCCGGAAGAGCAAGGGAATAGAGCGTCCACTGTCCCTGGCTGTAGCCGTTGCAGGATCCGCAGCAAACGGAGCTCAGACAGTATTGGTATCCGGCTGGCCAGGTAGCTCCGCCGTCGGTACTCAAACGCAATTGAGCGCGATCGTCGGCACAGGCGTTGCTTCCGAAAGCAATGAAATCGAACCGTAG
>DJFN01000108.1:5432-10335 GCA_002432085.1 Flavobacteriales bacterium UBA5871 | reverse complement strand
CCTGATCTGCGTTTCAAACGTTTTCTCATCAACCGTTTCGGGCAGGCATACCTGCGCAATCGCCTGAAGACTGAGCTTAAAATACAGCTCGGTGATCTGGTGGTAAACCACGAAAATCACTTCGTCAGGAAAATCGGTGTAGGTTTTCTGTAACGAAAGCAGCGTATCGACCTGGATGTAATTCCAGTAATTGACTGTGCTGGAATGCAACAAACCGTCAAGGTAGGGAAGCATATCCTGTCCCTGGGCGTCGTACTTTTCTTTCAGCAGCTGCAACCGTTGCAGGACTTCAGGTGTAAATTCCATTGTAGTTTCTTGGGGTGCTTGCTACAAAAATAGCTGAAACCCTTGTAAGAATAGCCAACAAATGAGTTAAATTCTAAACATTTTTTGTTAAAAATCAAAAGCCGCCAAGATAATCCCAGCGGCTGTTCGATTAAAAACGAGGAGAAACAGGCTATTTTGCTTTCACCAGGTCGTGCTTCAGGCCCGACCATTCTACGAGGTGAAGCTTCACGGTTCCTACCGGAATTTTCGCTTTGATCAGGATCGGAATGCGGTTTTCGTCATCCGTCACCCAGAAATTTACGTCGTTTTCGCTTTTAAAGTAACGGCCGGTCTGTACAACAGGAACGAACTTCTTACACTTAAACTTCCCTTTACGGATGCTGATCACTTCGTCGCCGACGTATTTCACTTTCAGCGGCCAGATCTTGTCATCCATAAAACACTTGAACTCGAATACATCGCCTTTTTTGGCATTCTTGAAGTTCAGCGTACGGGCATAGTAGAACGACGAGATCATATCCTGGATTCCCACCGGAATGGCAAACTCTTTGGTTCCGTTATGGACTTTCAGCTTATCCTGCTTGAAATTGTAATCCTGGTTGATCTTGTATCCGCCTTCATCGACGCGGCGCACAAACTGCCACGGAAAGATCCCTTTCTTATCGATGTAACTTTCGTAGGTGTCGTTCACCTTATATACAGCGTTGAAACCACCGAGTGTACGGCCTGTTCCCACTACGTGCAGCATCTCGCGTGTTCCAGCACCTTTTTTGGTCGTGCTTTTTACTTCGAGAACCGCTTCACCGGCATCCACAAAACCGTAAGTAATGCGGTACCGCAGTTTTTCCCCGGTCTGGAAAGCGTTGTTGGTCACCGTCGGGTAAACCACCATGGTGCTGCTCGTCATTGAGAAACCGGCCAGCAGCAACGCGCCTATGATCAATCCTTTTTTCATGTCTATTTTCATTAGAGGTCTGAATGCATTCTCAAATCACATGCCAAACCTGTTGAACCGAAAGTAAGCTCCTGTATTTTTGGTCAGGTGATCGGTCTGAAGATCAGAGCCTTTAACGTTAAAGATACGGCAGATATTTTGACATCCGGCTCTTTTTGTAGTTTTGAAGCCACAATTTCTGACGCGTGGACATCAAGATCCGGAAATCCGAGAACATACATATTCTGCTGTGGCTGCTCAAAGACCTTTGCTGGGTAGCCGATTTCAAAACGATGGGCATGATCATGATCGTTCCGACGATTGCAGTGGCGGTTTACATTACAATTCTCGTCCGTCACAACGTTCCCGAGCTGTTTCACAACCTGGCCGTCGTTTGCTGGATTTGCGCCAACTCTGTGTGGATGATAGGCGAGTTCTTTTATGAAGACACGACGCGTCCGATCGCTATGGTGTTTTTCATTGTTGGGATTGCGTTGATTGGTGGATTCTACAGCTATTTACTGGTGAAGC
Source organism: Flavobacteriales bacterium UBA5871 (assembly GCA_002432085.1). Classification (GTDB taxonomy): domain Bacteria; phylum Bacteroidota; class Bacteroidia; order Flavobacteriales_D; family Crocinitomicaceae; genus Fluviicola. The sequence goes on along the minus strand of DJFN01000108.1, from coordinate 8,582 downwards.
GGCTTCGGAAGTAGATTCGCGTGCAGATTAGCTCCCGCAGATCACCGCAGACACACGTAACACAACCCCATATTNNGAGCATCTGCGCAATCTGCGGGAGGCTGGATTTGATTTTAAAACCTGGTTTTCTCCACCAACGCCTTCCGGATTCCGTCAACATCCTGCAGCAACATACAATTGAAATGTTTCCTTGGACAAGCCTGGTAGCCGATCTTCGAGCACGGTCGGCAGGAAAGCCCCGTGACTTCATGGATGGAATACAGCGCAGGCTGCGCATACGGATACATTCCGAACGCCGGAACGGTATTGCCCCAAACGCTTACGACCGGAACTTTGAAAGCTGTTGCGATGTGCATGAGACCGGTGTCACCAGTAAGTAATGCGGCTGCTTTGCTGAGCACGAACGCCGATTGACGAAGCGATAGTTTTCCGCAGAAATCAATGATATTCGACGAATTCAACATGCTTTTGAGCACTTCGGCTCGTTCTGTATCGGTTGGGCCGCCTAAAAGAACGATGGGCAAACTTATTTCCGAAAGAACATCGGTCATCAGGGAAAGCGGCATTTGTTTCGTAGCGAACTGGGCGCCCATGGAAACGGCAATGAATTTCCCGGAAGCAATTGGTTCAGGCAGCTCGACGTGGTCTTTTTCGCTCAGGAAAAAATCGCAGGGCCGATCGTCTTTTGAAACGCCCAGCGGCTTGACCGTCTCGAAATAGCGGTCCACAACGTGAACGGGCGGCATCCGATCGATCTTCCAGTTAGTGAGCATCCATTTGGCGACATTTTCCTTCGGAAAGGCATACGATTTTCGTCCGAGTGCCCATTTGAGCCTCAACGTGCGGACATTCCGGTGCAGGTCGATCACGACGTCGTAACGCTCGGCTTTCAATTCCGACAGAACTTCTTTCACCGATTTATCGATGGTAAAGATTCGATGAATGTAAGGATTGCCTTCCAAAACGGGCAGGAACGACTTTTTCGTGATGAAATGGATTTCGGCATCCGGCAGCTGCTGCGCCAGACAACGCACAACCGGCGTCGTGAGTACGACATCGCCGATGGAGCTGAACCGGACAACCAGGACTTTCATGCTTCAAAAGTAAGCATTTGTTCCACGGACTTACTGTGCTTTTTGTTTCAGTGTTGTGAGCAGCTCGCCGAGATTTTGAGCTGTCGTCCGCAACCCGTCGTCTTTCCGGAAATTCTAGCTTGTGTCAGGAGAATCAATATTGCCCGATGCTCAGCAGAACGAGCGTACAGGCAGCTTCGGCAACAATGCCATTCTGTCTCAGATCGAACATAAACCGGGCATGTTCCGTTCCGGGATTGAAAATCACCCGTTTCGGACGCAGCGCGATAATGCGGTCGTGGTAAGGCTCCTGGTTCGTCGGATTGAGGTAAAGCGTTACCGTATCGACCTTCCAGTCAGGATTCCATTCCGTTTCGATAGCCACGTCTGCTACCGTTCCCGGCCGCTGCCCGTAGGCAATTACGGGATGGTCGTGCTCACGCAGCTCGTTCACCGCCATGTAGGCATAACGATTCGGCTTCGTGCTCGCGCCCATTACCAGCGTTGTTTTTTTTCCAGACATATTCGAAAGATACAAAACGAGGTTGACATAAAAGGTGTTGGGTTCACCACAAAGGAGCAAAGATTTTTATGCACCCATACGGCTAAAAGGGAGCAAAAGGGACTATCGTTGGAACCCGAATCCCTTTGCTTCCCTAAAAATACAACCATGAACATAACCTTTGCTCCTTTGTGGTGAAAGAATCAATTGTCAATTGAACTTTGCTATTTTTGCAGCTGTCTGTAATTGCAGACTTTTCAATCACAACGCATGAAACGAACACGAATTGCCGATCTTCTCAGCCAGCACACCGTTGGCGAAACTTACCTTGTTAAAGGATGGGTGCGGGCCTTCCGCAGCAACCGCTTTATTCAGCTGAATGACGGTTCCACCATTAATACGATCCAGGCAGTTGTGGATTTCGAGCAGTTCGACGAAGCGTTGCTGAAAAAGATCTCGACCGGCGCATCGGTGGGTCTGACGGGCCAGCTCGTTGCATCGCAGGGAAGCGGTCAGTCGGTAGAATTACAGGTTTCCGACATCGAGATCATCGGTGAAGCGAATCCGGACGATATCCAGAAAACCGTTCTGCAGCCGAAAAAGCACAGCCTCGAGTTTTTGCGTGAACAGGCGCATTTGCGTTTCCGTACGAATACGTTCGGAGCGGTTTTCCGCATTCGTCACGCCGTGAGCTTTGCGATCCACCAATTCTTCAACGAACGCGGATTTTACTACGTGCACACGCCGATCATTACCGGTTCGGATGCCGAAGGAGCAGGTGAAATGTTCCGCGTAACGACACTCGATGCGAAACAGCCGCCGCTGGCAGAGGACGGTTCAGTCGACTTCAAAGAGGATTTCTTCGGAAAATCCGTGAACCTCACCGTTTCGGGTCAGCTGGAAGGCGAGCTCGCAGCGATGGGACTCGGAGCCGTTTATACATTCGGACCGACTTTCCGTGCGGAAAACTCCAACACTTCGCGTCATTTGGCCGAATTCTGGATGATCGAGCCGGAAGTGGCGTTCAACGAGCTGGCGGAAAACATGGACCTGGCCGAAAACATGCTGAAATACATCTGCCAGTATGTAATGGACAACTGTCCGGACGACCTCGCGTTCCTCAACGATCGCGACAAGCAGGAACAGCAAAGCAAGCCGCAGAACGAGCGCAACGAATTGTCGCTCATCGAGCGCCTGCAGTTCGTTACAGCCAACGATTTCAAACGCATCACTTATACGGAAGCCATCGATGTGCTGATGAATTCCAGCCATTACAAGAAGAAAAAATTCCAGTACGANNCAGAGCGAGCACGAGCGCTACCTCGTTGAGAAGGAATTCAAGCGTCCGGTAATTATTACCGACTATCCGGCTTCTTTCAAGGCGTTCTACATGCGCGCCAACGACGGCTGCGAGCCTGGAAAGGAAACCGTTGCGGCCATGGACATCCTGTTCCCGGGAATCGGGGAGATGGTGGGCGGTTCCCAGCGTGAAGAGCGTTTAGACATCCTGAAGAAGAAATGTGCGGATTTCAACATCCACGAAGAAGAGTTGTGGTGGTACCTCGAAACGCGCAA
>DJFN01000108.1:2099-5385 GCA_002432085.1 Flavobacteriales bacterium UBA5871 | reverse complement strand
ATCCGCGACGTGATTCCGTTCCCGCGGACCCCACAGAATGCGGAATTCTAATAAATTTTTAGTTATCTTACACAGGATTATCGCACTATGGCCCTAAGACAACAACTCGCCCAAAAACTCGAACAGCGCCTATCGCCTCAGCAGATCCAGCTGATGAAATTGCTCCAGGTTCCGACCATGGAACTGGATCAGCGTATCAAGCAGGAGCTCGAAGAGAACCCGGCGCTGGAAGAAGGGGCCGAGGAACGCGAGGAAGAGTACGATAACGACGACGATTTCGACTCGAACGACGAAAACGAGTTCGACGACGATTTTGACATCAGCGATTATTTCGACGACGATACACCCGATTACAAAACGCAGGTCAACAATAAAAGCAAGGACGACGAAGAGCGCGTCATTCCGTTCTCGGTGGAGTCTACGTTCCAGGAGCGCCTTACGGACCAGCTGCATTTGCTCGATCTCGACGATACGCAATTCCAGATCGCCGATACGATTATTGGCAACCTGGACGAATCCGGTTATCTGAACCGCGACATCGAAGCGATTGTAGACGATCTCGCTTTTTCGGCCAACGTTATGGTGACGGAAGCAGAAGTGGAAACCGTGCTGAAAATCGTTCAGGACCTCGATCCGGCCGGTATCGGTGCCCGCGATCTGCGCGAATGCCTGTTGTTGCAGATCGAGCGCAAGCAGAATGGCGATATCACGCTGTTTACGGCGAAAAAGATCCTGCAGGACCATTTCGAAGAATTCACGCGCAAGCATTACGAGAAAATCCAGAAAAAACTCGAAATCGACGACGAAGACCTGAAAGAAGCCATCGATGCGATCATTCGCCTCAACCCCAAGCCGGGCGGCTCGATGAAAGAATCCGGGAAAGGCATTCAGCAGATCATTCCCGACTTCATGATCACCGAGTCGGAAGGCAAGCTGGAGCTGTCGATCAACGGTCGCAACACACCGGAGCTGAAAGTGAGCCGTGAATACGAACAGCTCATGCGCAGCTATGCCGAAGGTGCGAAAACATCGCGTACCGATCGCGAAGCGCTGTCCTTCGTGAAAGCCAAGCTCGACGGCGCCAAATGGTTCATCGATGCGATCAAGCAGCGCCAGAATACGCTCTACTTCACCATGCAGGCGATCATGAACTACCAGCGGGATTACTTCCTGACCGGTGACGAAACCCACATGAAGCCGATGATCCTGAAAGACATCGCGGAGATCGTGGGACTTGATATTTCGACCGTATCACGCGTGGCGAACAGTAAATACGTGCAAACCAGCTACGGCGTCTTTTCGCTGAAATACTTCTTCTCCGAATCACTTTCGACCGATTCCGGCGAGGAAGTGTCGACCCGCGAAGTGAAAAAAATTCTTTCCGAAGCCATCGAAGGCGAAAACAAACGCAAGCCGCTTACCGACGAGCACCTCGCGAAGCTGCTGAACGACAAAGGCTACAACATCGCCCGCCGTACGATCGCCAAGTACCGCGAGCAGCTCAACATTCCTGTGGCGCGTCTACGCAAAGAGCTCTGATGGAATTGATCTCCCGTTTTCTTTCCTGGCTCTTTCTGCCGTTATTCGCACCGATTTTTGCTCTTGCGATTGCGCTGTACCTGGAAACCTATCAGCCCGGTATCTGGCAAAACGGGAACATTTACCTGCTGCGTCCGGACCACAAGGATATATTGCTGTATTTATTCATAGCCTTGTCGGCCGTTTTTCCTGTCCTGACGATCCTCTTTTTCCGACTCAACGGCGCTGTTACCAGCATTTTCATGGATAACCGCCGCGAACGCATTTTACCCGCGATCTTCGTCAACGGAAGCGCGATTACCTTATATGTCCTATTATTAAAGCTCGATCCGCACGGTTATTTACCGCCGGCCATTTACGGACTGGTGCTTGGCAGCTGTATTGCGGTTCTGCTGTGTACGCTGATTACTTTTCGCTGGAAAATCTCGCTGCACAGTGCAGGCATGGGTATTTTAACCGGCTTCGTATTCGTGTACTACAATTCGATGTCGGTTTACCCGTTCTGGATTCTGCCTGCCGCGCTTATCGTCAGCGGACTTGTCATGAGCGCCCGTATTTACCTGAAAGCGCATTCCTTTGCCGAATTATTTGGCGGCTACGCGTTGGGAACGATCGTGGTGGGTGTTGCTACGTGGTTCTATATGCACTGATTGTTTCACCACAAAGGAGCTCCGCTGCGGCGGATTGGCGTACTTGGTGTAAAAAGTAGCAAAGGCGCTTGGCTGTTTGATTAAACAAATTAAGTACAAATCAAAAATCTGTACACACGGTAATCTATTTCTTTGCATCTTACTAATACCCGTATCGCCTTTGCTGCCTTAACGAACACAGCAAATACATATTCTTTGCTCCTTGTGGTGAAAAAATAATCAAGTTCGCTTGCAAAATCAAAAACAACCTTTATATTTGATTAATATTTCGTCACAACGTTGTTTAGATATTCATCATGACGCATTTAAAGGAAGGAGACAAAGCTCCGGCATTTAAGGGAACAGATCAGAACGGACAGCTGCATTCTTTAAAGGCGTATAAAGGGAAAAAGCTGGTAGTGTACATTTACCCGAAAGACAACACACCGGCCTGTATTAATCAGGCTTGTAACCTGCGGGATCATTACAGCACGTTTTTAAAGGAAGGCTATATGGTCCTGGGCGTGAGTATGGACACGGAACAGATGCATCATAAGTTCAGTGCAAAATACGACCTGCCGTTCCCGCTGCTGGCCGATACCAAAAGGAAGATCATCGATGCGTTCGGTGTTTGGGGCGAAAAGAAATTCATGGGTCGCATTTACGATGGCATTCACCGGACAACCTTTGTGATCGATGAAAAAGGGAAGATCGAACGGATCATCCGAAAACCGAAGACGAAACAGCACGCAGAAGAAATTCTTGCGTAAATTGAACTACAGAGAGCAGATCGTAAATAGCTTACGTTCTTCAACCTCTACCTTTGCAGAAACGATAAAATAAACGACTTGCCAAAAGGGCCTCAGGGCAACGGCGGCAACCAAAAACAAAACGATATGGCAGTAAAAGAAATCAACGCAGAAAAACTGAAAGCACTTCAGCTGACGATGGAAAAACTCGACAAGACCTTTGGTAAAGGTACGGTCATGAAGCTTGGCGACTCGCCGGTGGAACAGGTGGACGTGATCTCGACAGGATCGCTCACACTCGACATCGCGGTTGGCGTGAACGGTTTTCCGAAAGGACGTATTATTGAAATCTACGGTCCGGAATCTTCC
>DJFN01000108.1:1918-2080 GCA_002432085.1 Flavobacteriales bacterium UBA5871 | reverse complement strand
GGTGTCGACATCGACAACCTGCTGGTTTCACAGCCGGATAACGGTGAGCAGGCGCTCGAAATTGCCGACAACCTGATCCGTTCCGGAGCGGTCGACCTGATCGTTATCGACTCCGTTGCGGCATTAACGCCAAAAGCAGAGATCGAAGGCGAAATGGGCGAT
>DJFN01000108.1:0-1868 GCA_002432085.1 Flavobacteriales bacterium UBA5871 | reverse complement strand
GATGTTCGGTAACCCGGAAACCACAACCGGCGGTAACGCTCTGAAATTTTACGCTTCCATGCGTATCGATATCCGTAAGACAAGCCAGATCAAAGAGGGCGAGGACGTGATCGGAAACCGCGTGAAAATCAAAGTGGTGAAAAACAAAGTAGCGCCGCCGTTCCGCAAAGCTGAATTCGACATCATGTACGGTGAAGGAATCTCCAAAGTCGGTGAGATCATCGACCTCGGTGTGGAGCTGAATATTTTGAAGAAAAGCGGTTCCTGGTTCTCCTATGGTGAAACCCGCCTCGGACAAGGTCGCGATGCTGTGAAAAACATGCTCTCCGACAATCCGGAATTGATGGAGGAGCTCGAAGCACGAATTAAAGAAGCTCTTGGTGCGACTGCGGTGACAACCGTTGCGGCAGACGACCAGGACTAACTGCATATCGTTTCAGAGAGGCTGCTGCGCAATCGGCAGCCTCTTAACGGTATCAGCGCAAATCTCCAAATGCCGGATGGCCGCCACAGCCAACAACAATATACCGGTGCTTATCCGCTAATTCCGCAACCATTTCCGACACAAAAGTATCCCAGGAAGCATTGTGCTGTTCGCATGCCGTCTTGCAGAAAATGATCTGTCGGTCCCTGATAATGTAAACGGTCGGTGTGATCTTGAAAGACCGCGATGTATCGCCCCATTTTAGCGGCGCACAATCCGTTCCGAAACAGTCTAGCAAGCTATCGAGCGCAGCTTCGCATTGTTCCGGTGTTTCGTACTGATAAGTTCCAAAATACAAGCGCTGGTAAACCTTTTGGTTGTACTTGTTTACGAAGGCACTTTTACTTTTCATGGTGAATTCTTCTGTCCGTTCAGCTGATGTCCGGGAATGCAATACATAATCGTTCGTTTCCCTGGCGAATCGCTCTGACACGACATCAAAATCATCGGTACGATCGAGTACAAAGAGCAACACCTGTTCACGATCTTCCATCACCACATGGCGATAGACCGTAACTTCTTTATACAGGCCGCCTTCTCTCCTGTCCTTCTTCGAATTGACTATTTCCCAGCCAACAGACCGGTTTCGGACATCGTAAGCTGCTATCCGGTAGCTTAGCGTAGAGTCCAGTTTTTTCAGTAACTCCGGATCGTCGAGTGTCCAGGTAGTTTCGTCGGTCTTTTTCAGATTGTGCGTATCGGCTTTGGAAATGTATAACGTCACGTTCACGACTTCCGACGGGTCGACGGTTTGAAAATCGGACCCTGAACCATCCGATGTTTTCAGAATAGAAACTGTTAACGTGCGCAACTGTGCCGAAGCGGTAGTTCCGGAAAAGAGCGACGCTAACAGACACAGAAGCAATAAGTAATAAGGCCGTTTCGGTGGAATCATACTGAAATATACGGTTTTCAAAAGAATGGAAGTAAAAAACGCCGGGAGTTGATCCCGGCGTTTACGTTAATCAAACCAGATCAATAAACTCAATTTTTGACAAACATCGCCCGCTCGATACCCGAAGCGTGTTCCACCAGCACGACACGTCAAACGCATCTAAAAGGTATCTTTGAAGGAATGGTTGATCACCGGGTCAATCGTACAAAGCGCCACACCATGGAGAGTATTTTGTTCATCACGCTTTCGGCTGTTATTTCAGGTTGCGATACCTGGAATGAGATCGAGACGTTCGGCGAACTACATCAGGAGTGGATTGAAAAGTACGTGGAGCTTCCGAATGGCATTCCTTCACACGACACGCTGAACCGGTTCTTTTCATCAATGGATCCAATACCATTTGAGCAATGTTTCCGTAAATGGGTGTCAGCGCTTGCCGGTAATCTTGAAGACACTGTTGTTGCGATCGACGGTAAATCGATAAAGAGC
>DJFN01000046.1:319-5300 GCA_002432085.1 Flavobacteriales bacterium UBA5871 | reverse complement strand
GAAAGGCTATTTCTGTCGTCCAGTGCTGTTCACCGACGTCGCGCAGTCGAGCCGTATTGCACAAGAAGAGATCTTCGGGCCTGTGCTCACGATCCAAACCTTCCGCACGATCGACGAAGTCATCCAGAAAGCCAACAATTCCCCTTACGGACTGGCAGCCGGCGTCTGGACCGACAAAGGCTCGCGCATCTTCAACCTCACAACCAAGCTCCGTGCCGGCGTTGTCTGGGCAAATACCTATAACCGTTTCGATCCTGTCTCTCCCTTCGGAGGCTACAAGGAAAGCGGGTTTGGACGAGAAGGAGGATTGCAGGGATTAGGAGCATATATTAAATTGACATAATTATCAATTAGCAATTATCAAGGATTGAATGAAAATAGAATGGAGTTGATGATGTTTAAATTTTTATAGCTAGCTTAAATAAGCAATGAATTTTTTAAGGCTATAAAAATGGGACAAATAGATATCCGGGAACGGACTTTCAACTTTGCTCTTGAGACAATTCGAGTATGTAGAAAGATAAGAAAACAAGAAGAGGAATACATAATTACGAGACAACTGACGCGTTCATCAACTTCAGTTGGTGCGAATGTCAGAGAAGCAAGAAACGCAGAGAGTAAAGCTGATTTCATCCATAAATTATCAATTGCTCAAAAAGAATGTGATGAGAGTATCTACTGGCTGGAGTTAATGATGGAATTTACAGATGCAGATACGTTTACTTTAAAGAAACTACATTCGGAAGCAAATGAACTATTGAAAATATTGAGAACGATTGTTGTTAGAACGAAAGAGAATGTAAACTGGTCGAAACGGTAATTACTTGCTAATTGATAATTGCTCATTGCGAATTGAGCTTATCGCAAATTGAAAGGTGAATGAACAGATTGGAGATTTTGAAAACGTATAAAATTTACATCGGTGGTCAGTTTCCCCGAACAGAATCTGGCAGATACTACACTCCGCTGGATAAAAAGGGCAAGCCTTTGGCGAATATGTGTTTGTCTTCCCGGAAGGATTTACGGAATGCCGTTGTGGCGGCGCGAAAGGCGTTTGGTGGGTGGTCGGAGCGCGCAGTATTCAATCGCAGCCAGATTTGCTATCGAATTGCCGAGATGCTGGAAGGACGCCGGGATCAGTTCATTGCCGAGCTCGTGAAACAAGGCTCTACGACGGTTCGTGCAGAAAAAGAAGTGGATGCTGCGGTCGATCGGATCGTTTATTATGCCGGTTGGTGCGACAAATACACGCAAGTGTTTAGCTCGGTGAATCCTGTGGCTTCTTCGCATTTCAACTTTTCGACCTATGAGCCGACAGGTGTTGTGGGGATTATCGCTCCGCAGGATACGTCATTAATCGGATTGGTTTCCACGATTTTGCCGGTGATCGCCGGAGGGAACAGCTGCGTGGTGCTGGCTTCGGAGCAATTACCCCTGTGTGCCGTTACTTTGGCTGAAGTCATTCATTCGTCGGATGTGCCGGGCGGCGTGGTGAACATTCTGACAGGAACTGAAAAAGAGCTGGCCGACCAGTTCGCAACGCACATGGATATCAATGCCGTGGTATATGCAGGTGGCAATGCAGAAACCGCTGCTCTTATTCAACGCTCAGCCGACGTGAATGTGAAACGCGTGTTCGTCTATACACAAACTGATGAGCAGCATCCTTACCTGATCATCGATCTGCAGGAAGTCAAAACGACCTGGCATCCGATCGAGCATGTCGGTGGTGCCACTTCAGTTTATTGATGTAAAGTATAGTTAGTTGAATTTTTATTGCAGTAACACTTAGTTAAATTTAAAAATTCACATCTCAAATGAAATAAGTTCAACTTGAACTAAATAACTCTTTGAGTCTACCCCGCTAAATTAGCGGGTATGAAAGCAGAAATTGCCGAACGGATCCGACTGGCTCGCCACGAACGAGGTTTGAGTCAGCAAAACATGGCCGATGAGCTCGACCTGACGGTAGCTGCTTATTCCAATATTGAACGCGGAGTAACGGATATTACGGTGACACGCCTTCAGCAAATCGCGACGATTCTCGGCAAAGAGATCGGGGAATTACTCGGACTGAAAAAAGACAACGTGCTCAACGAGCCGCCGATTGCTTACCACAACACGCTTTCCCAGCAATTCTTACTTCTTTCCAATCAGATGAATGCCTTGCAGTTCAAGGTCGGACAGCTGGAACAGGACGTTCGCAACCTCGAGGCGCGCTTGCCCGGATAAACAATCTTATTTTTCTTCCAGAGCCGTCGCCGGCTGATTCGATAATTCGAGGCTGTGCAGCAGGATGATTTTCCAGCCCTTTTCAGGTGTTTTCAGACAGATGAAGTGCAAAATGCCGTTTCGGCCGGTTTCTGTCTGCAGGTTCCAATGGGCTGTTCCCATGACCATTTTCGGTTGGAGATAGCGAAGATAAAGCTCTGAAAATCCAAAACGCGTTTCCTGGCCAACGCCGAAATAGTAATCAAGCAGTTGACGGATGGCGGGCTTACCGGTGGCAATATCGGCAGTAATTCCCGTAAATTCAGCATGTTCGGAGAAAAGGACCAGCAATGCATCGATGTCCTGCTTATTCCATGAGCGCAGGTAGGATTCCATCAATACATTGACGGCTTCATGATCGTCTGGAAGTAAAAGAGACGTAAGATTCATGATGGTTCTAGGTGTTTAAAGCACAAAGATAGGAACTCTTTCGCTTTCACTCAGTTAACAGATCACTTAATCTTGCCGTTCCTGTAAAATAAATAATGTTGCGGGATGCTACGAAGGTTACTTTTTGCCGCTGCTCTTCTTGAGAATGAACGGATCAGCCATCGGAATCTCGCTTTCGAAATAGGAAGCCAGTTTCTTATCATCGACCGTAACGCGGTAAGATGTCATGCCCGGCTCGCCATTCTCATCCGGTTCTCCCTGAATTTCCGTTACAGTGGAAAAGAAAGGGGAAAGCTCGCTGCTGCCGATTTCCGCGTTGTCGCTATACAAGCAGAAAAGCTGGATGTCTTTGCCTTTTTTTACGACTTTAAACACCGTAAAATCAGGTCTTTCGCCCATTGAAAGGTAAACCTGCTTGCCGATTTTCGAGAAGTAAAGTGAATCGCCGAGCATCGTCTCGGAATCGCCGTTCTGGTCGGTCATCAAAATGCGATCGGATTTGATGGTCACGTAAGTCTTCGCAGCCGGATCGGAAGTCAGCTCGGCCAGGTCGCCCGGGTATTGCAGTTCAAACGTACCCAGCAGGTTTTTCGGGATTTTATCCAGTTTCTCACCGGGTAAATTGGTCGTTGTGACAGGTGTGCAGGACGCCAGTGCCAGCAGAAGCAACCCGGAAAGTAAATATGCGATTTTCATAAAATGTTATTGTGTATGAACAAAGAAAGGAAAATCCTGCCCGCAACGGACAGGATTTTAAAAATATTTAGTAGGATTTATTCCCAGCTTCTTTTCATCGGATTGCAAGCGTCGTGTGGCATTCCGAGGACGGAAGCAATGGTGAAATACACACCTTTTTTCCTTCCCCACAAATACGCGAGGTCAACGATTTCCGTAGTCGGCATTCCCGAACGCGGGTAGTAGAACGTGATCCGGATGTTGTACAGGCCTTCTTTGCCCGTGTCGGATTCGTAGATCTCTACCTTGTCGGCACGCACTTTCCGGGCTTTTTCACCTTCACAGCAACCGCAGTACAAATACAGTTTCCGTTGTTTGCGGATAAGTGCCGCAGCGCGTTTGGCGTCTTCCAGCGAAAGCTCTCTCAGCTGCTGATCGGCCGCATAGGAGACCAGGAACGTGAGCAGAAAACCAAGCAAAAGCAGCGTTCTTTTCATGCAAGCGGATTTTATCCGTAAGCTAGGGAAAATTCCCCGCCCAGGCTAAAAAGAAGAAGTTTATTGTGAATTAGCCTACCAGCGCTTTGTAAGCTGCTGCGTCAAGCAGGTCGTTCGCTTCGGAAGGATTGGACATTTTCACTTTGATCATCCAGCCGTCTCCGTAAGGATCGCTGTTAACAGCTTCCGGGTTGGACTCCAATTTGTCGTTGAACTCAATGATCTCGCCGGAAACTGGCATGAACAGATCGGAAACCGTTTTCACCGCTTCAACTGTTCCGAACACTTCTTCCTGACCGAGCTCTTCGCCCACCGTTTCGATCTCTACGTATACGATATCGCCCAATTCGCTCTGAGCGAAATCAGTGATGCCGATAGTAGCAACGTCGCCTTCAATCAAGATCCACTCGTGATCTTTCGTATACTTTAAGTTAGCCGGAATATTCATCTTGTTCTTTAATTATGTTTTTCGGACGGGTCCTTGTTTTCGTCGACAAATGTATCATTTTTTTCACCAATTCGCCTCCTCCCTTGAGAAGAGAAAGCACTGCTTTCGAAGACCAAGCGTAAGCGCCGGGATATTGAGGAGGGTGGCATGCAGGCGATGATCAAAACAAATTATTTCTTCTTACCACCGTTTTGAGCCGCCCGCAATTTATCCATGTGCTCCACTTCCATTGCCAGGTATTTCGCCGTATAGGAAGCTTTCGTGTGCTTTTTGATCAGCTCTTCCGGGGTTCCGCTGCAAACGATCGTCCCACCGTCGCGGCCGCCTTCCGGACCAACATCGACAATGTGATCGGCTACTTTAACGATGTCGAGGTTGTGCTCGATCACCACNNATCGTGTTGCCGGTTCCGCGCTTGGTAAGCTCGCTGGACAATTTAATCCGTTGCGCTTCGCCACCGCTGAGTGTCGTTGAAGGCTGGCCGAGCTTGATATAGCCTAAACCGACCGAGTTCATCGTCTCGAGCGGTCGTGCGATCTTCGGAATGCTTTCAAAGAACACGGCCGCGTCTTCGATAGTCATTTCCAGCACGTCGTTAATGGATTTTCCTTTGTAGCGAACTTCCAGCGTTTCCTGGTTGTAGCGTTTGCCGTTGCAGGTTTCGCATTCCACGTAAACATCCGGCAGGAAGTTCATTTCG
>DJFN01000046.1:0-142 GCA_002432085.1 Flavobacteriales bacterium UBA5871 | reverse complement strand
TTTCTTCACGCCGTTGTAAATGTGGGCGTTGAGAATAGGGTAGAGCGTATGATTGATCAGCGTGGATTTCCCGCTTCCCGAAACGCCTGTTATACAAGTCAGCGTTCCGAGCGGAATATCCAGCGTGACGTTTTTCAGGTTG
>DJFN01000188.1 GCA_002432085.1 Flavobacteriales bacterium UBA5871 | reverse complement strand
CAATTATGAATTATCAAGGTTTTGCCATTCCCAATGATGTAGAAACAGACTTGATAAACAGTACGAAGAGTTGGATTAAGATCTTGAATTCAAGCTGGATAAAGGAACGCGGGAGCTGTATATCAAACAGGTACGCATTTATAATAATTAGCAATGATCAATTATGAATTATCAAGGTTTTGTGCCATTGATGTAGGAACAGATCTTGATAATTGATAATTTCCTTCAGACGTATTCCGCCAATTCCATCCACCGCTCGGTTGCCGTATCGATCTTCGCAACGATTTCTGCGAGCTTTGTCCCCGCATCCATAATCGCTTCATTGGTCGACGTACCATCGGATAAAATGGCCGTGTAGGCCAGCTTTTCTTCTTCGAGGCGCTCGAGGTCTTTTTCCAGCTGCTCGAATTCCTGTTTTTCCTTGAACGAGAGTTTTTTCTTTTCTGCCTGAACCACAGGCTGCGCGACTTTCACCGGCTCGCTTTTCTGTTCGGCTTTCGCAGAGCGCTTGTCTTCCGTGAGCTGTTTGCGGTATTCGGTGTAATTGCCGAGAATATCCTTGATCTTGCCAGCGCCTTCGAAAACGAACACGTGATCGACCATTTTATCCATAAAATAACGGTCGTGCGAAACAACAATCAAACAACCTTCGAACGTGCGCAGGTAATCTTCCAGAACGCTCATCACGAAGATATCGAGGTCGTTGGTCGGCTCGTCGAGNNTCGAGGATCAGGAAGTTCGGATTCGACATCAGCACGGTCATGAGCTTTAGTCGACGTTTCTCGCCTCCGCTTAGCTTGTACACGTAATTGTAGTGCATGTCGCGCGGGAAGAGAAATTTTTCGAGAAACTGTGCCGCCGATAACTGTCGTCCTTTTTCCAACGGAATGAACTCGGCAATGTCGCGGATCACGTCGATCACTTTCTGCGAATCATCGACCTGTATCAATTCCTGGCTGTAATAACCGAAAACGACCGTATCTCCGACCACTACTTTTCCACCGTCGAGCGATTCCAGACCTTGGATGAGATTCAGAAAGGTCGATTTTCCCGTTCCGTTGTTTCCAACGATGCCGAGTCGTTCGCGGCGATTGAAGTTGTAGGAAAAATTGTCGAGGATCTTTTTCTCACCGAAGGCCTTGCTGACTTTGTGCAGCTCTACGATCTTCGTGCCGAGACGTTCCATTTTCACCGGAATATCGATCTCGTCTTCGTTGATGCGCTGGCTCGCGACCTTTTTCACATCCTGGAATGATTCGATCCGGGCTTTCTGCTTGGTCCCGCGCGCTTTTGGCTGACGACGGATCCATTCCAGCTCTTTTTTGAATGTATTCCGGGCCTTATCGATGGTCGATTGCAGCTGTTCCTGCCGCTCGGCTTTTTTATCGAGGTAATACGAGAAATTGCCTTTGTAGCGGTAAATCGTCTGGTCTTCCAGCTCGAGGATCGTGTCGCAGACCACTTCGAGGAAGTAACGGTCGTGCGTCNNTGGTTCGTCGGCTCGTCGAGCAAGAGGAAATCGGCTTCAGCGATCAAGACTTTCGCCAGTGCAACGCGCTTTTTCTGTCCACCGGAAAGACTCATGATCTTCAGATCGGTGTTGTCGAGCTTGAGCACGCTGAGAATCTGGTTCACGCGCACTTCAACATCCCAGGCGTTCAATTCGGTGAGCAGCTGGAAACATTCGTTCACGGCTTCTTCATCGCCGTTCTTCAGCGCCTGGTTATAGCGCTTCACTGCCTGAATTTCCGGAAGATCGTGGGCAAAAACCGCTTCGAGGATCGTATGATCGTCATTCAGGTTTTCACTTTGCTCCATGAACGCGATGCGGATATCGTTGCGGTAAACGATGCGGCCGCTGTCATACGGCTCGATGTCCATCAAACAACGCAGCAAAGTCGTTTTCCCGCTGCCGTTTTTCGCAACGATGGCTACTTTCTGCCCGAGATCGATCCCGAAGGTAAGGTCTTTGAACAGGATACGGTCACCATACGATTTGGTGAGGTTTTCAACCGATAAGTAATTCATGATTAACGCAGGCGGTTCAGGGAATCGAGCAGTTTGATATCGCGTTTAATGCCCCAGTTGCCAAGTAAAACGAATAAGATGCTGGCCAGGACACAGTAAAAACCGGCTCCGATGCTCATGATGGGCTGGAAAGCCAGCAAGAATTGGCCGTAATAATAAGCAGCGACGCAAAATACCACCAGTACAAGGAAAATGATGATCAGTGAAAAACGTCCGAGACGACGCTGGCCTTTCAGGTTTCTAAACGAGAAAATCGTTACGACAAGCAGCAGAACGCACGCCAGGTTCAGCCAGAAAAACGGCAACGACGGCAACAGCAGCTCATCCGGAACAGTTCCGCCTTCCGACACCTCGACACCGAAAAAAGTAACATGCTGAGTTACCTGGCCGTTTCCAAAGGAGAAAAGATCCATTCCGGCAAGCGGAATAAGCAAAGCGAGGATGGCGATAACGAAATAAACGGTCTGTGCGCGTTGAATCATGCTGTTTGTTTTTTGCAAATGTAGGGAAATTAAACATCCTCCCTTTTATCATCCTTCAAAGGTGGATGAAATAGTTTTATTCGTTAGAGCGCGACGCTTCCCGGTCTTTTTCGTCTTTGAGGATCAATCGTAGTGAGCTGTCGCCGGTAATGTAGCTCCACGCCCAGTTGTAGAACACGATAAGCTTGTTGCGCACGCTCAGGATCAGCATCAGGTGCAGCGCCATCCAGATCAGCCACGCGAAATAGCCCTGCATTTTGACGAACGGCAATTCCACCACGGCTTTGTGCTTACCGATCGTAGCCATCGTTCCTTTGTCGTGGTATTCGAACGGTTCGAGCGATTGTCCTTTGTGCTCGCGGACCATATTTTTCGCCAGCATCTTTCCTTGATTGATAGCAACATTCGCCAGCTGCGGCATGCCTTTCGGATATTTCGGCGATTCCATGTAGGAAATATCGCCGATGGCATAAATATCCGGGTAGTTTTCCACCTGGGAAAAGCGGTTCACGCGGTAACGCGAACGAATGGTCACATTTTCATCAATTCCCGGCAGCGTATTTCCTTTTACGCCCGCCGCCCAGATCACGGACTGCGTTGGGATGAGCTCACCGGATTTCAGCTTGAGCACGTGGCCGTCGTAATCGTCGACAACGGTGTTCAAACGCACGTCGACACCCATTTCCCTGAGGTAGCGCAACGACCATTTCTGGGATTGTTCACTCATGGCACCCAATGTCGACGGGCCGCCTTCGAGCAGAATGATTTTTAAGGTCGAAAAGTCGTGATTCGGGTAATCTTTCGGCAGGATGTTGCGCTTCATTTCAGCAAAAGCACCTGAAAGCTCCACACCCGTCGGACCCGCGCCGACAATTACCAGATTCATCAGCTCTTCCCGTTCTTCTGCATCGACGAACATAATCTTTTCGAACTTGGCGAGAATCGTATTGCGGATGTGCGTGGTTTGTTGCGTCGTTTTCATCGCCATTGTGTACTGCTTAAGGTTTTCGTTCCCGAAGAAATTCGTGCGACAACCGGTTGCAATTACCAGCTTGTCGTAGGGAATATCGCCCATAGACGTCTGAACACAGCGTTTCTCCGTATCGATGTTCTTCACGGTCGCGTAACGGAAATCAACCGCCTTCCGACGTCGGAACAGCGCCCGGAACGGGAACGAAATGCTCGACGGCTCCAGTCGCGCGCTGGCGACCTGGTAGACCAAGGGTTGAAACATATGGTGATTTTGTTTGTCGACCAGTACGATGTCGTACAGATTGGCTTTGGCCAGTTTTCGCGCCAGGTTAAGCCCGGCAAAACCGCCTCCGATGATAACTATTCTCTTGCGTTTCATATGCTTTAAAGGTAGTCAGCAAGAGCGTTTCATTATCCCAAAGAAGACTAAAAGTTGGGGTGATTTTAACGAATTTTCACAGTAGGAAAGATCCCATTTGATATTGTCCTTTTTTGCTTAACTTTGAAAGTATGAGACGGACTTTCCATATCGATGATTCTAAAAAGGGCGCGAAGGAATTGTTGGCTTATTTGCGTTCGCTTGATTTCGTAAAAGAAGAAGACAAGCTGACCGAAGAACAATATGAAACGCTCGAAAAGCGAAAAACCCGTTATCTGGGTGGAAAAAGCAAAACGTTACGCTACAGGAAGTCGAAGCTTTTATCCGAAAAGGCTCCAAGTGAATTTGACGATTACCGAAGAAGCTCAGCTGGAGCTGTTTGATTCCTATTATTGGTATGAAGAACAAAAGGAAGGACTTGGAGAACAATTCTTATCACAATTCCGTGCAACTGCAATGACATTTCGAAAAATCCCCAGGCTTATCAAGCCTTCCGAGGTTTCAGACAAGTACCTTTCAAACGCTTTCCTTTTCTGACAGTGTATGATGTAATTGGAGACACTATCGTAGTATTTGCCGTATTTCACACGAGCAAAAATCCGAAGAAAAAGCCTCAACGATAGCTATATCGAACCATCTTCAGATTCTTCATCCCCGTAAACGTATTTCCCTCTTCAAATTCCACTTTGACGGAATCGAACGATTGGTATTGCATGTCCGGATAAAGCTCGATTTCGATTGGCTGCAGCGTTTCCGGCTTGCGAACGAATTGACCGATGAAATAGCGGTTGTCGCGCACGGGTTGGCCATTGTCGAAGTAAACGATGTGGAACGACGGATTCGTGTCTTCGGAATAAAGGAACACTTCGCCTTTGATCTTTGCTCCGAAACGGAAAGTCGAATCCTGCGGCTGCGGAATGATCATCGCTACCGGGTTATCGCCCCAGTCGTCGCCGAGTAATTTCAGGAAGGTATTGTTCGGGATTGCTTGTCCTTTGCTTTTGAACAGAACATTTTCCGAACGCACCGGTTGTTGCCCCGGCAGCTGCTCGTACTGCAAATGCATACCCCAGGCGTAACGCAGACCTTTGTCCATAAACACGTTCCAGAACTGGTCGCAGGTCATTTTGTCGTAATGCAGAATGTTGTGCTTCATCTGGAATTCATACACCTGCCCCATCCAGCAACCTATCGCAATGATCGGAACAAGCAGCATTTTCGCCCAGATACGACTGTATTGCAGCAGGAAAGCAATCGGCAGTGCAAGAACCGGGAAGATATCGATGTAAGGACGCATGCCCAATCCGCCGCCGTACCACCAGCACCACCACGACGCGGTGATCCATGTAAAAACGACAAACAGTAAGATCGTTCCCCAGAACAAACGACGATTCTCGCGGAACAGGACGATCCAGCCGGGAAACAGCAGCAAAAGCACCGGACAGAAAATGAACAATCCTTTGCCCCAGTCGAACAGCACTTCTTTGATCATCGGGTTGAACAGGAACTCAAACGATTCGCCTGAATAGGTGTTTAAAGTCCAGCTGCCCGATTGCGTGTGTACGTTCCAGAGCTGGATGAACACAAACATGAAAAACAATACGATTCCTATCGCAGTATGTTTCCATTGAACGGTGAACAGGCTTTTCAGTCGTTCGAAAAATAAACGTGTCGATGAAAAGAAAAACGGCACGATGAGCAGCACCATCAGGTTCGTCGGACGAATGATGAGCGCAAATCCCAGCAAGGCGCAGAAGATGAGGAACCAACGTCCCGAATGTACTTCCGACCAGCGTTTGGCGACATACAACAGCCACGCGATCACTGCAAACGAGAACAGGTGCGAATACGGCAGGTAAACATAGGTGTAGAAACCGATATTCGTCCCGAATGCAATGGCACTCAAAACGGCAATGATCCAGAAACGATCGATTCCGAAACGCCGCAGCAGGAAATAAATCCCGATGCAGCCCATCACGAGGTAAAAGATCATCGCTATGGAAACCATGAACAGATACGGCTTGCTGTAACCGTCGGTGGCGTGCCAGGTATTGCTGGCGTAAACGTGGGCTGTCAGGAAGAACGGCGACATCGCGATAGCCGAGCCGGTGAAATACTTGTTGCCTTCTGGCTTCAGCTTGTGATCGCCGTAAATGTTGTCGGAAAAGCGGGATTGCGGGTATTTTTTCTCGATATCTGCAATGAACTGAAAACGGTCGGTTTTGTAAACGAACCATTGTGGCATCCAGGCGTAATAACCGGCACCGTCNNCGGGCTCGCCTTTTTTGACTTTGGGATTCGTCCAGCCGTACCAGCGATCGGATTTGGTGCCATACAAACAAGCCAGGCAGACGATGAAGAACACAAAGAAAGCTTTGTGATTCAGAATGGTCCGGATTGTTCGTATCGCGTTATTCACCACTTCGATGCTCTGTTGCGCAGGTAAGCGTCTAAAATAACCATAGCGGCCATCGCTTCAACGATCGGAACGGCTCTCGGCACAACGCAAGGATCGTGTCGGCCTTTACCGGTAATGGTCGATGGTTCCAGCTCGCTGTCAATTGTTTCCTGCTCGCGCATGATTGTCGCAACAGGTTTGAACGCCACGCGGAAGTCGATCGGCATGCCATTGGAAATGCCGCCTTGTATACCGCCGGAATGATTGGTCTTCGTTCTGCCGCCGGCTTCGAACGGATCGTTGTGCTCGGATCCGCGCAGCGAAACGCCTTCGAATCCTGAACCGATCGTAAATCCTTTTACTGCGTTGATGGACAGTATCGCTTTTCCCAGCTCGGCATGCAATTTATCGAAAACAGGTTCGCCTAATCCGGCAGGAACGCCCGTAACGATGCAACGCACACAACCGCCGATGG